>JAEYNQ010000180.1 GCA_023412455.1 Bacillota bacterium | reverse complement strand
AAAATAAAAAATCCAGTGATTTAGCAAAAAAACAAGAGGAATCCCAAGAAAAACAAGAGAAATAACGTTGATTTTATAAGTTTTATATGATAAAATTTCCTATGAAAATAGAGTAAGAATAAAATCCTATTTTCCTAAGTGAAAAAAGTCAAAAACAATGATGCGAAATAGTAGTATAAGGCGCTTTTTCAGAGAGCTACTGATAGGTGAGAAGTAGCAAAGCAAATTTTATGAACTCATCGCTAAGTTCTGTGCTGAAAAGAAGTAGGTGACAGCGGGTCTTCCCGTTATAGAAGAATGAAGTGTGCACTTTAGAGTGCAAATGAGAGTGGTAACGCGGAAATACAACCTTTCGTCTCTTAATGGTTATTAAGGGCGAAAGGTTTTTTATTTATCTTACTTTTAAAGGAGGAAGCACTGTGAAATACGATCACAAGCAAGTTGAACAAAAATGGAGAGCTAATTGGGAAAAGGCTCCGATCAATGTAGAAACACCTGATAAAAAACCTTATTACTGTTTAGATATGTTCCCTTATCCATCGGGGAACGGCCTGCATGTAGGTCACTGGAGAGGGTATGTCCTTTCAGATGTATGGAGCCGTTATAAAATTCTTCAAGGACATTATGTCCTTCATCCTATGGGATGGGATGCTTTTGGTCTTCCAGCTGAAAATTATGCCATTCAAAAGAAAGTCCATCCAGCCATTGCAACAGCAGAAAACGTAGCCAATTTCAAACGTCAGTTACATGATATTAGTGCGATTTATGACTGGGACAAAGAAGTGAATACAACGGACCCTGAATTTTATAAATGGACACAATGGATTTTCCTTAAAATGTTTGAAAATGGCTTGGCTTATGAAAAGGAAATGCCTATTAACTGGTGTCCATCTTGTAAGACAGGGCTTGCTAATGAAGAAGTAAAAGATGGTTGCTGTGACCGTTGTGGTGCAACTGTTACCAAGAAAAACCTTCGCCAATGGATGCTTAAAATTACCAACTATGCAGAAAGACTTTTAAATGACCTTGAGGGCTTAGAATGGCCAGAGAAAGTTAAAAAAATGCAAGCAGATTGGATTGGTAAAAGCTACGGCGCCGAAATCGACTTTGCTATTGAGGGAAGTGAAGAACAAATTAAAGTCTTTACTACACGTCCAGACACCTTGTATGGCGCTAGCTTTATGGTGTTAGCACCTGAGCATCAAGCTGTTTTAGAGCTGGCTACCGAGGAGCAAAAAGCGGCTGTTGAGAAATATGTGTTTGAGGCCTCTACGAAATCTTCTGTAGATCGTATGGCAGACAAAGACAAAACAGGGGTATTCTTAGGTTGTTATGCCATCAATCCATTAAATGGAGCCAAGATTCCTGTATGGATTTCAGATTATGTTTTAGCAGATTATGGTACAGGTGCTATCATGTGTGTACCGGCTCATGATGAAAGGGACTTTGCTTTTGCAAAGAAATTTGATTTACCTATTATCCAAGTTATTTCTAAAACAGGCGAAGAGGAAGAGCTAATGGAAGCTTATACTGAGCCTGGCCTTATGATTAACTCAGGTGATTTCAATGGCATGTCTTCAGAAGAAGCCAAAAAAGCTATTCCAGAGTTCCTTGAAACCCAAAACATTGGTAAGAAAACAACCAACTATAAGCTGCGTGACTGGGTATTCTCACGTCAACGTTATTGGGGTGAGCCTATTCCAGTTGTTCACTGTGCGTGCTGTGGCATTGTAGGAGCCAAGGAAGAGGAGTTACCTATTCGTCTTCCAGAGGTAGAAAGCTACGAACCAACAGGAACAGGGGAATCACCTCTTGCAGCTATTGATGACTGGGTGAATACCACTTGTCCAAAATGTGGGGGTCCAGCTAAAAGAGAGACCAACACCATGCCTCAATGGGCAGGGTCTTCCTGGTATTTCCTTCGCTATCCCAACCCACACAATGACAAAGAGCTTATTAGCAAAGAAGATATGAAAAAATGGTTACCAGTAGATATGTATGTGGGAGGAATTGAACATGCCGTTCTCCACTTACTATATGCTCGTTTTTATACTAAGTTTTTATATGATATAGGGGTAGTTGATTTTGAAGAGCCCTTCCACCGTCTCTTTAACCAAGGTATGGTAACTAAAGCCGGCGCCAAAATGAGTAAATCAAAAGGCAATGTGGTGTCACCTGATGAATTAGTTGAAAAATATGGCTGTGATTCACTTCGTATGTATGAACTCTTTATTGGACCACCAGAGCTTGACTCTGAATGGGATGACAGAGGTATTGAAGGGGTTCATCGTTTCTTAAATAAGGTATGGCGCTTAGTGGATGAAAATAAAGCTGTAGCTGAAACAAAAGAAATGGAAAGACTTCGTCATAAACTCATAAGAGATATTACTGTACGTATGGAAAACTTTAATTTGAATACAGTAGTAAGTGGTTTCATGGAGTACACCAATAAACTCTCAGACCTTCAAAAGAAAGAAGGGGGTATTGATAAGGAAACCATCAAGACACTTATTCTTCTTTTAGCACCATTTACACCACATATAAGTGAAGAGCTTTGGGAGGCAGTAGGTGGAGAAGGTAGTGTATTTAACACGACTTGGCCAACTTATGATGAAGCTAAGATGAAAGAAGATGAAATCGAAGTGGCTATTCAAGTGACTGGCAAAATCGCTGGTAGAATGATGGTGTCACCAGAAGCATCTGAACTAGAGGTTATTGCTAAGGCCAAAGAACAAGTAGCAGCTAAGTTAGAAGGCAAGACTATCGTAAAAGAAATTTACGTTAAAGGACGTCTTGTTAACCTAGTAGTAAAATAATAATTGGATTAAAAAAAGGCTTCCTCTCAAGGGAGGCCTTTTGTGTTGTAAGTAGTATTTCTTGCTTGGACAAAATCAAGTTAAGGGTATTTTTTTGTGGGTATTTAGAAGGCATTTATAATAGATGGGGCAAAAATAATTATTTCTATTTATTTTTATAGGTGAAATAAACAAAAATATAGAAATATTTTATTATTTATAATAGAATATAAACATATAATAAAATTAAGAAAATTTTTTACTTTATATAAAGGAGCTGAGAGGGACATGTTTTGTCCGAAATGTGGAAAAAAAGCAGAAGGAAGTTCCTATTTTTGCAACAGCTGTGGAGCTAAAATGAATAATATGCCGCAAGAAGAACAAAACAAACTATTTACAGAACAAGGAAGGATACATAAAGAGGCTCATGTAGCTAAAGAAGCAAAAGTGAAGGGGCAAAAGAAAAAAAATACGATATATTTAGGGGGTTGTTTAGGAGGATTATTTCTCGTTTTATGTTTATTTATTGTTTTTTTAAAGGTAAAAGAAGGTAGGATAATAAAAGCCTATAATGAAAGATTAGAACAACTTGATCAAATGATTAATAAACATACACAGGGAATAAAAAAAGAGGAATATCAACATTCCCTGGAAGCTTATTATGAATTATTAGAACAAAAAGATATAGAAAAATTAGAGTTTGTTGAAGGAGAAATAAGAGAGTTAGAAAAAAAGGTGGCAAACTATAGTAAAGAGATGATGCTTCTTAAAAACTATGAAGGTGCTTTTGAAGACCTTAAGAGTTATTGTTGTTTAAATGAAGAAAATCAAATACGTTTGGAACTACTTGAGGAGGAACTTTATAAAAGTATTGAAAGTGGTGATTTAGAAGGTGGTCAGGTAGCCGTAAGAGATTTAAAAGCTTTTAAAAAGTATATTATAGAAGATAATAAAAAACAGATTCAGCTTTTGAAAAAGCAGTTGCAAGAAATGGATCTAGCTAACAGCTATGACGCAGAAAAGCAGCGTATACAGAAACTAAAGGAGCAGGCAGAGGCACTTTTACAAGCAGAAAAGTATAGGGAGGCATTAGAAAAACTCAAAGAGAGCCAAGCCCTAGGTAAAATAGCCAGTAGTTACTCCCCTTATGAGCTGAAAATTAGTCAAGTGGATGTATCGGACTATCCTGTTATTCGTCTTTATACTACCCTACAAGATGTAAGGGACAAAATAGCAAAAGACAATCTCAAGGTAGAGAATTTTTACATAGCAGAGAGACTAAAAGGACAGCAGGACTATATAACTATTCCAATAAAACAGGTAAGTATGTTAAATGAGAAGGAGAAAATAAACATCAGTCTAGTAGTGGATGTAAGTGGCAGCATGATAGGAGCGCCTATGATGCATGCCCAAGCTGTTATGAGTCACTTTATAAATCAGGTACAATTTCAGGCAGGGGATGAGGTAGCACTGATTAGTTTTGCGGATGATGTTTATTCGGAAGTCCCTTTTACAAACGACAAACAGATACTTTTAGACAACCTTAACACTATGGGAGGGGGAGACTTAACTTCCCTCTATGATGCCCTCTACGTAGCTATTCATCAGGTAGCTATGCAAAGTGGGGCAAAGTGTATTATAGCTTTTACAGATGGCATAGATAATGATAGTGTATGCACACCTCAAATTATAGCTGAGTTAGCTATGCGTTATCATATTCCTATTTTTATTATCGGTGTGGGAGAAAGTATAGACAGTTTTTCTATGCAGTATATTACCAGTAGTACAGGAGGGGGTTATAGAAGTATAGACACGATTCCTTCCATGCAGGAAGTTTATGAGGTTATTTATAGAGAACAAAAGGCCATGTATCTTATAGAATATCAGGTGCAACAGGGGAGCGAGGTAGATGAAAGAGAAGTTTATATCAACTATATGGATAAGGAGATTACAACGAGAACCCAGGGGCAGTATAGTCCTGCAATTTTGATGGAAGCATCTAAGCCTACAGCTCAGCTCTTTATAAAGGATTTTATTATTTATGATAGTGACAGTCGTTATATTACAGTAGCTGATTTAGAACAGCTTAGTCCGGAACAATTAAGGTTAGCACGTAATGAGATTTATGCTAGGAGAGGAAGAAAATTTATAGATTCTCAGCTTATGAATTATTTTATGAGTAAGGAATGGTATACACCTCTTTATGAAACGGATTATTTTGATGAAAGCTGTTTGAATGATTATGAACGAGCCAACGCCTACTTTATAAGAGACTACGAGAACCTCCATGGTTTTAATCACTAGACAGGGTAGAGAAAGCCTAAAAAGAAAAAAGAGATATAAGGAGGGCGAACGGTGTCATGAAGAGGAGATGGCAAAGGATGAAGATATTATTGGCTGTCATGTTAGTGATGGTAGGATGTATGAGGAGTGAGGTTATAAATCAAGAAGAAACAAGTAAACCTTCTCAGCTAGTTAGTGAAAAAGAGTCTTTAGGACAAAAAGGAATACCCGGAGAAGATGTCGTACAAAAATGGGATGATGAGGGTCCCAGTACACAAGCTATTGCACCAGCCCAAGTAAAAGAAGGAGAAGCTGGGACGCAGCAAGCTATAAGTCTAGACATAGGCACTAAAGAAGAGCGTCCAGAAGTGAGCTGGACGGATGTCCAAGAAGAGGTCTATACCACAGAGACTGTGAATGTTCGGGAAACCCCAGAGCTAACAAACAATATACTGGGAACCATTAAAAAAAATCAAAAAGTCCAACGTAGAGCTGTAAGTGAAGAATGGAGCAAGGTAATCTATAAAATGCAAGAAGGTTATGTAGCCACAGCTTATTTAGAACAAAGAGATGAAAAAACACGCAGGATAACCATTGATGCAGGCCATCAGGCAAAAGGGAATAGTGAAAGAGAGCCTGTAGCCCCAGGAGCCAAAGAAATGAAGGCCAAGGTATCTTCTGGTACAGCAGGAAAGGCCAGTGGGATCAGCGAATATGAACTCAATCTAAAAGTAGCTCTTGCTTTAAAAGAAGAACTACTTAAAAGAGGCTATACAGTTTATATGACTCGAGAAGTAAATGAAGTAAATATAAGCAATAGTGAACGTGCCCAGCTAGCTAATAAGTGGGAAAGTGATGCCTTTATTCGCCTCCATGCAAACGGTGCAGAAAATCCCAACACAAGAGGAATCATGACTATTTGTTCTACTTCCCAAAATCCTTATGTAAAAGCTTACTATGAACAGAGTTCGGATTTAGCCACTACCCTACTCACTTTTCTTCAACAAGAAACAGGGGCAACAAGTGCTCAGCTTTGGGAGACAGATACTATGAGTGGGATCAACTGGTGCCAAGTACCTGTTACCATTGTGGAGATGGGGTATATGAGCAATAAGGAAGAGGATCTACTTTTAGCCACACCTGAATATCAAGCTAAAATTGTAAAAGGGATTGCAGATGGTTTAGATGACTATTTTACAAGACATTAACACAGAGATATTATTTTTTAGAAGTCTTCTTTAAAAGAGGGCGATGATGCATTTTAAACGGATTGACTTTATTTTGGTGGGCTTGCATACGCCAACCCATATTTCCCATAAGGAAAAAACCTCTTATAGGGAAATTTTGACTAACGAGTAACTGCTTAGAAGGTGTAGGAACAGGAGTAAGTGTGCGAAGGCTTTCAGTGAAAGCTTTTAGAGCATCCCAAATAGGTGTTTGTATCTTGGCTTGTGAGGGGATACTATTCATGGTTTCCCTGAACATTTCACCGCTTCCAATACCAATACCACCTCCCCAGTTAAAGTTCATACACTTGCAATAATTTTCTAGGTTCATGAGGGCATGGGTATTTTGAAAGCCTTCCATAAAACCACAGTTTACTAAGCCATATAAAGTAAGAGAAGTAGCCTTAGAAGGGCTACTTTTTTTGTAGCTTTCTAGTTTTTTCATAAACTCAAGAAGATGAGCAGGGATGCTATCGACATAAAGAGGAAAGACAAAGACCAAGGTGTCACAAGTGAGAAGTTTATCATAAAG
>JAEYNQ010000165.1 GCA_023412455.1 Bacillota bacterium | reverse complement strand
CTTTATCTTATCACAAAATCTTCCAAAAAGACAGGCATCCCTAGTGGAGGATACTAGACCTGTATATCTCATCCCTCTATATGTCGTTCGTCCTCGTCTCATTTTTCTCTCTCAGAGCCCTCATTTTGGCTGCTGTGTCTGTTCCTGCTTGAGGCGTATGAACAATCATCTTTAAATCCCTCTGATCAGCAAGCCTCTCTATTCCAACCTACTACATTCCAACGCTGATCTGTCATTAAGGTGGGACAACTACAAGACTATCCAAAACCTGCTACAATACAGGACTTATAGTCCCTTGATAGGCTGGAATTTTATACTAGTATATTTTGACTCCTAGTTCTCTTATAAACTTTTCCTTATTATAAAACTAAGGTTCTATTAGTATCTTAGTTCTTCATTGATCCAGACTTTAGCGCCTTCATTATCTGATTGGAGCATTTGAACTTGCCAGTTGTTTTCAAGTGTAGCTAAATAGTCTACCATTTCCCTTCGAAAGGCTACTACATTTTTTACAACGGCTATTAAGGTAGGCCCTGCTCCACTTAGAAAGCTTCCTTTAGCTCCATAGCCTTTAGCTGTCTGTAAAATTTCCTCCATATGAGGGATAAGGGCTTTACGATAAGGTTCGTGTAAACGATCTTCCATGGCTAAGCTGAGGTTCTCTACATCTCCTGTAATCATAGAGGCTGCTAAAAGTCCTGCTCGTGATGCATTAAAGACAGCATCCTTTAAACTGACTTCTTTAGGAAGAACACTACGTGCTAATTCTGTAGATAGTGTAAAGTCTGGGATCATTACGGCAAAGTGAATATTTTCTGCTACTCTCACCTTTACATACTTCATATCCTCATGATTCATAGCACCAATAGTCATTCCTCCTAATAAAGCAGGTGTGGTGTTATCAGGATGACCTTCTAATTGGGCAGCCATTTGCACTAATTCTTCTTTTGAAAAGAAACTTTGACTCATGGCATTGGCAATATGTAAGCCTGCTACAATACAAGCCGCACTACTTCCTAACCCACGTGTATGAGGAATGCTATCTTGCTGAACAATACGCATACCCGGTACAGGCTGATCAATGACCTTATAAAAATGCTGAATGGTCTTATAAATAAGGTTACGTTCATCTGTGGGAATATGGGGATTCCCATCTTGAACGATAATTTCCAAACCCCTTTCCATTTCTTCGGCATAAGCAATATTATAAAGGCTAAGGGCCATTCCTATACTATCAAATCCAGGTCCCATATTGGCTGTTGTTGCAGGTACTTTTACTTTTATCATCTTTTGGTCACCTTTCCTTCTTCTCATCTTTTCTCGTTTTACTTTTATATTAAAAACAAAGAGGCTAGCTCTCCTTTTCTTTAAGCTCCCAAAGGTTCTTGCTTAAGAATTATCGAGAGAGAAGCCTCTTTGTTTAAACCCTCTATCAGCTTACTATACTACCTTCTACTAACACACTTATTAGTCTGCTAGATTAAATTTATCATGAATAGCATTCATGGCTTTATGCATTTCTTTTTTATCAATTAAAACAGAAATTTTTACTTCAGATGTAGAAATCATATGAATATTAATATTAGAATCATACATTGCTTCAAACATTTTAGAAGCTACACCTGCATTAGCTACCATTCCAGCACCTACTACAGAAACTTTTGCTAAATTTTCATTATAATCTGCTTTTTTTAGATTCCAACGTTCTCTGTTTTCTTCTACAACAGCTTTAACTTCTTCAAGAGCAGTATCTTGAACAGTAAAGGAAATATCTTTTGTATTGTCTCTACCAATAGATTGTAAAATAATATCAATATTTATATTTTTCTTTGCAAGAGTTGAGAAAATATCAAAAGCCTTTCCAGGTGTATCCTCAATTCCAATTAAAGATACACGTGCGATTTCATCATCACCTGCTACACCACTAATTAA
The DNA here is from genome assembly GCA_023412455.1 of Bacillota bacterium. Lineage (GTDB taxonomy): Bacteria > Bacillota > Clostridia > Lachnospirales > Cellulosilyticaceae > Sporanaerobium. Next base: position 48,333 of record JAEYNQ010000165.1, on the reverse strand, counting down.
CATTCTTTCCACTTTACATACCTCCTTAACAACGGTTCCTTCAGCTTGTGTTAAACTTGATCTTACAACCATTTCTACATTGTATTTCTTGGCTAATTCTACTGAACGATTATGTAATACTTTTGCTCCTAAAGAAGCCAACTCTAGCATTTCATTATAAGTAATTTCATTAAGCTTTCTTGCACTTTTAACAACTCGTGGGTCAGCTGTATAGACACCATCTACATCTGTATAAATCTCACATTTATCTGCATGAAGGGCAGCAGCAATAGCTACAGCTGTTGTATCGGAGCCCCCTCTACCTAGGGTAGTAATATCATCAAAACGATTCATCCCTTGAAAACCTGTTACAAGGACAATATTTTTTCTGTCTAATTCTCGACGAATACGGTCTGGCTTAATCTTTTTAAGTCTTGCATTACCATAAGCCGAGGTAGTGATCATACCTACTTGATAAGCATTTAATGAAACGCAAGGATAACCTAGCTCTGCAAGAGCCATAGCCATAAGGGCTACAGATTGTTGTTCTCCTGTAGAAAGTAACATATCCATCTCACGTTTACCTGGATTTTTGCTAATTTCTTTTGCCTTAGCAATTAAATCATCTGTTGTATCTCCCTGTGCAGAAAGCACAACAATAACATCATTACCTTTCTTATAAGTATCAGCAACTCTTTTGGCTACATTGAATACTCTTTCTGCATTAGCTACAGAACTGCCACCAAATTTTTGTACAATTAACACATTGTCTCCTCCTTCAATCTATTTATTACAAATATAATAAGAGTAATTGTATACATAGTTCTTATTTCAAGAATAAATCCATCAACGTATAGCCTTCTTCTATTAGCTCATCTGTTGCCTCGGCAAAACGTTCTGTATAGCAATTAGCTTTATTAATAAGGGATGCACCACTTTTGTAAATCAAGTAGGGTACAGGGTCTCCTGTATGAGTTCTTAAGCGAAGTGGTGTAGGATGGTCTGGTAGAACCATTAATTTATAGTCTAGGCCTTTTTCTTCAAGAGCTTCTTTAATGGGCTTAATAATTCGACTATCAATCCACTCTATGGCCTTTATTTTATTATCTAATTCATTACGATGCCCACATTCATCAGGACCTTCTAGATGAACATAGACAAAATCCTTGTCTTCTTCTATAAGCCATTTAATGGCTGCAGCAGCTTTTCCCTCATAATTGGTATGGACATTGCCTGTTGTCCCCTCTACATCAATGGAAGTCATGCCTGCTCCAATCCCTATACCCTTAATAAGGTCAACAGCTGAAATAACAGCACCTTCTACCTGATATTTGTCTTTAAAGGAAGGGAGCTGAGGTTTAATACCTTCTCCCCAAATCCAAATACTATTAGCAGGTTTTAGTCCCCGTGCTCTTCTTTTTTCATTAATGGGATGGTGATTGAGAATTTCATAACTTTTTTTCATCATTTCCCATATCTCTTCACAATGATCACCTTGAGGTTTATAGTCTTCTATACATCTGTCTAAAATATCATGGGGTGGGGTCAACTTTACCTCTCTACTTCCCTTATCCCATACTAAAAGATGACGATAACTTACACCTGGATAAAAGGTTTTCTCTTGGTCTCCTAGTTCCTTTTGGACAGCTTCTATTAATTCTTTAGCTTCCTCTGTTGTAATCTCATCGGCACTATGGTCTAAAATACGTTTATGTTGGTAATCCTCTTCTTCACTCAAAGTCACTACATTGGTACGAAAGGTTACATCAGTATCCTTTAGAGTAACCCCCATACTTAAAGCTTCCAACGGACTTCTACCAAAATAATATTTTTGAGGATGATAGCCTAATACAGATAGATTAGCTGTATCACTCCCCTTGGCACAACCTTCTGGTATGGTTTGAACCATTCCAATCTGACTATAAGGCGCCAGCTCATCTAAGGTGGCTGTATGGGCATACTCTAAGGGAGTAAACCCTCCTAATGCTTCAATAGGTTCATCTGCCATGCCATCCATAAGTACTACTACATATTTCATCTTATCGCCCCTTATTTGATAAAGTAAATCTTATTCTTTACTTTGATGTCTCCTAGTGCATTTATGTTCTCACTAAAGCTGGCTTCTGTTTGCTCACCTGTAATAAAGGCATACTCATTTTCTAAGCCTTTGACTTCTTTTACTTCTCCAAAAATAGCCTCAATACGCTTTTTCATATCTTCACCATCTTTTTGTACACGTACAAAATAGCTGGCTTTTACTTGCCCTTTATCCTTTAATTCCACTTTCTCTTTATTCCAAAAAGAAATAATGTTTATTCCCTTATGCTTAGCTGCATCTACAATATCTGCTACAACGGCACTGGCTGTTGGAAGTTTACCTGCTCCTCTACCATAGAACATCACATCTCCAATGACATTCCCTTTCACAAGAATACCATTAAAGACATCATTTACCATAGCTAATGGGTGCTCTAAAGGAATAAGACTAGGAGCAACTCGGGCAAAAATACCTCCTTCTTGCTTTTGACACGTGGCAAGGAGTTTAATGATACATCCCATCTTAGCTGCATAGTCCATATCTTCCTTTGTAACCTTTGTAATACCTGTTGTAGGAATATCTTCAAAATTAACATGTTCACCAAAGGCAAGCGAAGCTAAAATAGCAATTTTACGACAGGCATCATAACCCTCTACATCCGCTTCTGGATTTCTTTCCGCATAGCCTAACTCTTGAGCTTCTTCTAAGACTTCTTCAAAAGGGCGCCCTTCATTTTTCATTTTTGTTAAAATAAAGTTGGTGGTCCCATTTAAAATTCCTGTAATCTCATAAATTTCGTCAGCTGTTAAAGATTGATTTAAAGGTCTAATAATAGGAATACCGCCTCCTACACTGGCTTCAAAAAGAAAGTTGGCTTTGTTTTGACGAGCCAGCTCCAGAAGTTCTGCTCCATGTTTGGCTACCAGCTCTTTATTAGAAGTTACAAAGCTCTTCCCTTTAGTTAAAGCTGCTTTTGCAAAACTATAAGCTGGTTCAATGCCCCCCATAGCCTCTGCAACAATCTCGATTTCCTCATCCTCTAAAATAATAGCCATATCTTTAACAATAAGTTTATTAATAGGGTCCCCTTCAAAATCTCTTTTATCTAATATGTATTTAATTTCAATAGGTCTTCCTGCACGTTTGTTGATGCTTTCTTGATTTTCAGCAATAACCTCTACAACGCCACTTCCTACTGTTCCCAATCCAAGTAGTGCTATTTTCATATTGATCTCCCTCCACTCTTGATTCCATTTATTCTCTTGCAAGAATTTTAATTTCTTGCACACCCTCTAACTCTTCTAACTGACTAATAAGGTCCTCTACATCCATTTGCATATTAATAGTTTGTAAACACAAATTAATAATGGCAATGCCATTCATAGGTACCATTTGATTGATAGTAAGGATATTGGCTCCTGCATCAGCAATACAGTTAAGGACATCAGACAATCGTCCTCTTTCATCCTGTAGATGAATCAGCATCGTAAGCGCTTCTCCCTTCCCTTTATCATAAAAAGGAAAAATAGAATCCTTATACTTATAAAAAGAACTTCTGCTAATCCCCATTCTTTCAGTTGCTTCCTGTACAGTTAATGTTTTGTCTTTTTCCAAAAGATTTTTAGCCTCTACCACCTTCAAAAAAACCTCTGGTAATACGTTTTTATTAACTACATAGAACTGACGTCTTTCTCTCATTATATTCTCCTTGTTCGTTAGTGGTGAACATTTGTCTATCGAATACAAACTATATCATAATTTAATACCCATTTCAAGATAATATTACTATTTTTTGATAATTTCTTTATTTATTTTGAAACGAGATCTGCGTACTAACCCCCTTCCAGTAAAAGTATCTATACTATAGGTCAACATTTTTGTGGAATAATGTAATGCTCCTTTTATATTTAAGGCCTTCTGAATGCCTCCTTTCTTGCTTGAGTAATAACTAATATAAGAAGCCTTCTTAAGCTATTAAAGGGATTGTCGCCCTACTTACTTAGTGCAACAATCCCTTATTAACTTGCTTTAAAAACCAATGACTTATAGGAAAACTTAAAAGAACTTGAAGCAGGGTTAATAACAAACTGCCTTGCCTCAGCATCCAATAAAGCGACTCAAAATAAGTAAGCTGTCTCCTAAGAAGCTGATGATGCAAGACGAGTTGCTTTTTAAAGGAGTCCCAGTAATAAGAGAGGTCAAAAATATTATAGGGAGGCAGTACATCTGTTGGAATATAAAAAGCTTTTACACCTAGTACAAATGCTACGCAACTTATTAGTCCATAGCTTCCTAAAAGAATAAGCTTCTTCTTATAAGACAATGTCTTTTCTTCAAAAAGCTTAAAGGCATAATAAACACAATAGCCAATAAGTACAAGAGCACTCAAACAGCTTGCTGCCTCTACTCCTGCCTGCAATCTCTCACAAGCATCCTCTGCATGATAAATAAGACTGCTATTCCCATCTAGTCCTAGCTTTAGTAAATCCTTTTCTTCAATGGCTTCTTCCTTCCATGTGGGAGGTAATAAAATAACTTCTATTCCTGCCTGCCTACCTATCTGACTGGTCATTGGCAAATAGACAACCTCTTCTCCTAGGTCAAAAAACGTATCTAACAAATGCCTGTACTTGGTATAGACCCCCACAATTTGGTAGGAAACGTCATTGATGGTACAACTCTTTCCTGTTACAAAGGGAGAGCCAAAAAGAAGGAGGGCCAATTCGTCACTTATTACCACTACATTTCTTCCCTCTGAAGCAGCCCTTTCTCCAAAGAATGCCCCATCTTGCATAGAGATGGGCTCTAGCATAGGAAAATAGGCATTGGTTCCTTTAGCCACTACAGCTACTCTTTTTTGCCCTTTATGCATTTCACACTTTTGACTGCTTAAGCCAATAGGCATTAAACTTTTGTACCCTTCTTCTAAACAAAACTTTTTTACTTCTATCGGCGTCTCTGGATAAATCTCTAGCCGCCCAGTCCCATAATTTTTCTCTAGAAAATGAATTCCACTTATTTTTAGAAGCTGGGCAAGGATAAATAGCAACATGCAAATAAGGACCCCTTTATTTCTCCCTAGCCCCTTCATTTGAGATTTACCTCCTGCCCATCTTCTAATGTTCCCCTATACCCATTAACAAGCTGGGCATCCCTGTCAATATTTCCTGACAAGGCGGATTTATAGTCTCCCTCTTCTAAAATAGTAACAGGAACCTCCCTCACCTTATAAATCGTTCTCCCTATCCCTTCACTTTCCTCAATGACCCATACATAATGCTCCGAATAAACACTTCTTATGGCACTATTATCCACTGTCATTGGATACGTATTGGACTTATTAACAATTTGTACACTGACTATTTTAAAACTTCCCATTTCTAAATCCATCTTTTGAAGCACTTTTTCTGCTAGCTCACAGCTTACCAATGTCTTTCCCGTTTCTTCTTGAAATTTCTTCTTGATTACCTTCGCTTCATAAGGACGCTCTGCAAAAACAAATTCTACTTGCTGTCCCATTTGCACTTCCTCTGCCACTTCATCTTCAAGTGGAAAGCTTAAATTATAGGTTAAATCATAAGGTGCTATCACTACTAGCTTATCATTTCTTTCCACATAAGCACCTGCTGCAACATTTAAACTATAGACATATCCGTCTATGGGACTTATTAACGTTTCGATAAGACTCTTGTCCTTTTCAATCTCTTCCTTCTTTTCCTCTAACGAGTAATCATTCTTTAATTTAGCTAGACTTCTGTCTACCTCTTCTTTGTCTTTTTGCAATGTTGCAAGCTTCTCCTTCAATTCCTCTTGAAGGCTTTCTTTTTTCTCTTTGAGCTCTTTTTGTAAGCGCACAAGTTTTGCTTTTTCATCTTCATAGCTTTTTGTGGCAAGGAGATTGCTGCTGTAAAGCTTCTCATTGACACTTACTAATGCTTCTTGACTTTTTATTGCCTCTTCTAAATCCACCACTTGAGAACAGGTATCCACCTCTTCTAGCTCCTTTTGCTTAGCAGCATAGGCTTCTAATAAACGCTTCTGCTCGGCTTCTTTCCCTTCTATTTCTCCTACTAAACGTTCCTTCTCAAAAGTTGTTTTTGCTAAGTCTAACTCTTTATTTTTAAGACTCGTTTCATAGTCTCCTTGTTGAATCTTACAAATAGCTTCTCCTTTTTGAACCTTTTCACCTTCTGCCTTGTAAACCTCTACAACTTGTCCTCCTATGCTTGGCAATAAAACGGCTTGTTTAGCTTTTAAAGCTTCTTCATCAAGCCCTATCTTTCCATCCCCTAAGTGCACCACTTCTACACTGCCTTCTCTCACTTTGGTTATACTGACAACAGGTAAAAGGTACTCATAGATACTTCTAGAAAGTAAGGTGCAAACAAAAATAAAACCTAAAAAGAGAAGGATTCCCTTTATAAGCTTTGGTTTGATTGATTGTAATTTTTCCATGTCATCCTCCTATTTTAAGCTGGATATTTTTAAGCCATCTGACAAATCATCTTGTGCATAAATCATAAGAAGTAAGGGTAGTACCATATAGAGCACACTACAGGCAAAACCAATATGAATATTGGCACGAGCTAGCTGGCCAAGATAAACAGATAGTGGCATCTTTTCATGACTCTTTATAAAGATAATAGGCTGCTCCACCATACTCCAGTTATCAATAAACACAAGCACCATAGCAGATACACTAATCGGCTTACACATGGGCATAATGATGTACATTAATATCTGCAAGTCATTGGCTCCTTGGAGCTGTGCTTCTTCTAAAAAGCTCTGGTCAATCCCTTCCATAAATTGCTTCAAAAAGAAAACGGAAAAAGTTCCAAAGGCTCCTGGTAAAATGAGGCTTGAATATTTATCTAAAAGATCAAACTGACTAAGCACGATGTAATTAGGTACCAAGGTTACCTGAAAAGGCATAAGCATCATAATAATATAAATAAAAAATAAGGTTTCTGAACCCCAAAACTTTAATTTACTAAAACCAAAAGCTGCAAGCAGTGCTAGTGTCGTTTGCAAAAGAACAATAGGCACTACCACTCGCAGGGCATTCCAAAAATAATAAAGATATTGAGGTGTTCGAAACAAAATGCGATAATACTGATCGAAATTCACATAGAAAGGCTTTGGAAAAGCTCGATTCCATAGTGGCACATCTTTACTGTAAATAGCTTTTATAAGGGCTTCTCCCTTTAAAGAGTGAAAGAAGATATATAAAAGGGGAAACAAGGCAATGAATAGTAGAAGCCCCAAGGCAATGAAGGTGATTCCTTTTCTTATTCTTATCATCTGTCCCTCCTATACATTTTCTTGTATGTAGTGCTGCTGCCATTTCGTTAAAAAGAAAATAAGGATAAAAAGAAAGGTATATAACGTAAAAGCTGCAGTGGTTAGTAAATCATAATTAAGTTTAGCAAAATGATTATTCATAAAGTGCTGTAAAAGATACAAATTGTTTTGAGGATACTCCCCTTGCAATAAATACACCTCTCTAAAAATCTTAAAGCAGTTAGAAAGCGAAATCACACAGGTAAAAAAGAACATAGGCATTAAATAAGGTACTTTAATATACCATGCCATTTTTAAAGAACTTCCTCCATCTAATTGAGCGGCTTCCTCATACTCTTTAGGCATCATTAAAAGGGAGCCAATAAGCAGCAGGACATTATAGCCTAAGTTCTTCCAAATCACCATAAATATAATAACCCAAGGTGCATAATCACTTTCTAGCCAATTATTTGCAGTTCCTAGCAAAGCATTTAATATTCCCTTTTCGGCAAAAAGGTCTTGCCAGACAAGCATCAAAGACGCTGCTGGCAAAGCCATAGGAATAAGAAGTACCCCTTGTAACCACTTTAGGGCTTTAAGCTGCTTTTCAATGAAAAGAGTCACAACTAAAGAAAGAATACATAGACTAGGCAAGGCTATTCCTGTAATAAAAGTCGTATTGTAAAGGGCTAAATGATAGTTTTGATTTTCAAACAATGTTTTAAAATGGCTAAGACCTACAAACTCCTTTTCCATTAAGCCTGTCGTAAAGCAATACATAAAGCTAATTATAAACGGAATGATATAGAAAACTAACACGCCCACTAAGCTTGGTAAAACAAATAGTAGTCCCCTACACTTTCTAAGCCGTCTCATCTTTATTTCCTTTCTTACTATTCTTGTTTATAGAGTTCAAGCTGAGGCTTCAAAGCACTTACCACTTCCTCTACAGACTTCTCACCCTTAAAATAAGGTTTACTTCCCTCAATAATCATCTGTAATAGCTCTTTATCTTCCATTTTTACTTCTTGGATTTGTTTAACTTCTTCATAAAAATCCTTAAGTTCTTTTTCATATCCCCACTCTACTGAAAGCACTTCTGTCATACTACGACCCATTCCATAGCTTACACCTTTATTGGTGGTGTCCCCATTTATCCATTTTTCCATAGCCTTCATTCGTGTAGGAAAGCCTTCCTTCGTATCAATAAGCTGCACCCTTTCCTCTAGCATAAAATCAATAACTGCTTGACCTTCTTTTTTATTAGGACTAGCTGCATTAATAGCCATGATACTATTAGGAATACAAAAACGTTTGCCATCATCTTTTATTAAGCTAAAGCTTCCATCTCCCTTTCGGGCATTACCAGCATTTCCTGTGAGTAAATCCAGTACACTTCCCACATGGGAATCATAAACTTTAACCTCTCCAAAAACATAATCCAAAAGACCATCTGTTGGAATGTTGTGAGATGATTCATCTTCTAAAGCTTCTTTATTCATAAAGACGTAAATTTTTTCTAAAAAGCTTATTAATGCCTGTTCTTGAAGTTCTCCCTTTTCATTAAACCATTCCTTTTCATAGCCACTGGCAAAACGATTAATAAGGATATCTACTGGCAATTCAAATAAGACAGTCTGGTCCTTATGACTCTCTTTATACTGGGCTAAAGCCTCTAGGTTATCTGCTTTTTCTAGAATCTCTTTATTTCCCCATAAAACAGGAACAGTAAACCTTAGAGGTACTGCATAAAGACTATCCTTTCTTATAAAAGGCTGCTTTATAAAGGAGAATAGTTCTTCTTGCTGAGTCATAGCCTCTAACTTACTAAGTACCCCTTTTTCTATATAGGTATCTACAGGGAGTCCATCTAATACAAGAATATCTGGTCCCTTTTTAGCTAATATTTCTGTATTAAGTGCCTTGATTGCATCTGCTTTTGTAATGCCGCTCTCCTCATTAACACCTCTTTGTAACTGGATACGTACTTCTGGATGCGCTAATTGATAGGCTATAAGTGCTTCTTGTACTGATTTATTATCCTCAAGACAATAGGCACTTAATTCGACTGTAGGCAAAGTAGGTGTTGTTTCTGAATAAACATACTGTCTCAATACATGCTGGTATTGATCATTTACCATTAAGGTTAAAAAACGTCCATCCTTCTCCACACAATTTTCTAGTCCATAAGAAGGTAAGCCCAGTGAAAGACCTGTACTTTCTATTAGCTTTTCACTAATTTCTCCCTCTCCTACATAATACATAATCCCTTGCTTACTCACTAAATAAATCCCTTTATCATCCTTAAATAAAGGAATGGAGCTTTCATCAATCTCTTTACATTCAAACTCTTGTTCTAACCCATTATCTTCGGTATTATAAACCTCTATCTTCTTCTCATCTAAATTTAAAGTATAAAGCTTCTGGTCTTTATAGAGAGCATGACTACTAGTTTTAGCGTACTTATTTACTTCCTTACCTGTTTCTAAATTATAGTGGGTTTGTTCAAGATAATCTCCAGCTACTACAATGTCATTTTCTCCTAATATCACCATCTGTTTAGGAATAATATAGCCTAAATCACCCTCAATTTTCAGCTGACACGTCTCCAGCTTGCCATCTTTTATAGCAATAATGGTGGTTCTTGTATTCATTACAGTATCTTCAACACTTTGCTCTTCTTTATCAGCATTTTTCTCTTCACTCACCTTCTCATCGGACGAAGAGTCGGTCTCCTCATTTTGCGCCTTATCAACTTCTCCTACTCTCACAAAATAAGGCTGGTCCTTATCATCAAGTGCCATGCAACACAGCCATTCAAAGCCATATGTTTCATTAAAGTCCTTTAACCATTCAGGCTCTATCTTTTTCCAGCTTAAGTCATCTTGTTCTTCAAAGACAACGACACCTTCCTGCCCTTGTTGATAGACTTGTATACGATTATCCTTTGTCTTTACCAAAAAAGTGGTTGCTTCTGGAGCAAATCCCTCTATATTCACTTCTTGCTCTATGTAACGTCCCATTTCTACTTTTTTAGTAGAAGCTTTTTCAGCTTTTTCTCCGTTTATACCCTTTCCGCACCCTACTAAGCTTCCTAAAAGTAAACTTCCTAAAATGATCCAAGCTAATCCTTTTTTTATCATATTTCTTCTTCTCCCCTTTCATGTTGCTTTTATTTTAACAAAGTAGTCTCTAAAAATCTTTTAAGCTCTTTAGAGATTATTTAGAGATTTCTTTTAATTATAATAACCTGTTATTATTGTTAAAATATAGTATAATATACTGAAAATAATGATAATATATTAAACTTTGTTACCAAAGGAGTTATTCAAATGAGGATTCTATTAATCGAAGATGATAAAGAACTATCAGATGGGGTAACCTTTCACCTAAAAAAAGCTGGCTATAACGTGGATTGTTGTTATACAGGTATAGCAGGTTTTGATGCTGTCCGTAATAATACCTATGACTTGGTTATATTAGATCGCATGCTTCCCACCTTAGACGGCCTAAGTTTACTCACTTGCATTCGTCAACTGCAGCTCAACCTTCCTGTTCTTATGGTTACTGCCTTAAATGGTGTTGGCGATCGTGTGGCTGGATTAGATGCTGGTGCTGATGATTACCTGACTAAACCCTTTGCTATTGAAGAGCTCCTTGCAAGGGTTCGAGCACTAAGTAGACGCCCTACACAAATCATCAGTTCACAAAAACTAGGATACGGGGATATTTCCTTTGACTTACTTAGTCTTTCCTTAACAGGTCCTAGCGGAAGTTACTCTCTTTCAAAAAAAGAAGCTGACTTAATGGCATTCTTCTTAAAACACCCCCATGAACCTTTGGGAAGAGAGCTTCTATTAACTCACGTATGGGGACCAGATACAGAAGTAGAGGATGGTAATTTAGATAACTACATTCACTTCCTACGAAGACGCTTAAATACAGTAGGCAGTCACTTACATATTAAAACCCTTCGTTCCATTGGCTATAGTCTGGAGGAAAAAGATGCTTAAAGCCCTTCGCAAAAAATTGACCCTTATTTGTACACTCATTACTGCTGCTATTCTCTCCCTTATGTCGCTTCTCTCTTTAGCTCTTGTTCAAAAACAATACAAAGCCCAACAATATACTCTTTTAGAAAATCACCTAAACACCCTTGTCTTCCGTTTACAAACTGAAAAGGTGATTAGCCATCCTTTTCTTTCTGAGCTAGAAGCCACTCATCATTTACTTATTTCCATAGAGTATAATAATAAACCTTTATTATTTAAAGGGAGTTCCTTATGGAAAGCCCGCTATCAAGAACTTATCCGTATCGCACAGAACTTAGCTGTTAAAAAGTATGACTTTATTGACAGCTCTTTTTCGACTGCTACCACTAAGATCCCTACAACAAGCTTTGAATTCTATACGCCTAATAACGAGCATTATCTTGCTTTATTAACAAATCTTTCTATTAATAATGATCATTATAAAATAATCCTATTAAAAAACTTATATGCTGAGGATGGCTATATTTTAAGAATCCTTCTTTTATTCATCTTATTTACTATTATTGGCTTTGTGCTGCTTGGCGTCTTTAGCTTTTGGTTTTCAGGACATGCTACCTTGCCTATTGAACAGAGTCAAAAAAGGCAACGGGAATTTGTAGCGGCTGCTTCCCACGAGCTCCGTTCTCCTTTAACTGTCATTAATACAAACCTTTCTGCTCTTCAGCTAGAACCAGAAAGTAATAACGCTCATTTTACGGAGATTATCCATAAGGAGTGTTCCCGAATGAAAAGGCTTATTGATGACCTCCTGCTTTTAGCTAACTTTGATGCCAGCAATTGGCCCATTCAAACTAAAGCTACTGAAATGGATACCTTCCTAATAGAAACCTATGAGCTTTTTAGAGTGCTAAGCAAAGAAAAGGGCTTCCATCTCACTATAGAACTACCTGAAACCCCTGTTCCTACTCTAAAGATTGATCAAGAACGCATCCAGCAAACTATAGCCATTTTACTTAATAATGCCTTTACCTATACACCTCCTGGTGGTACTCTTTCCTTTGTTTTACTATTGCAAAAGGAAGCGCTTTGCCTTCAAGTCATAGACCACGGTCCAGGTATTCCTGACACCCATAAAGCGCATATCTTTGAACGCTTTTATCAGGTGGATCCTTCTCGCCATGACAAAAACCATTACGGCCTAGGTCTCAGCATTGCTTATGAAATCTTGCTTTTACATAAGGGGAAAATTCTTTTATCCGATACACAAGGGGGTGGTTGTACCTTTACTTTATATTTCCCTTTTAAGTCTTAATTCTTCTATTCCTTTAGAAACAAAAGTGTCCCTAGAACACGTATTCGTTCGTGAAGTAGTGAAAGTGTAGCACACGAACTTTTCTACAAGATAAAAAAAGAGTATAGAAACCCTTGTGAACGAGTACCTATAAGTTCACAGTTTCCTATACTCTCTTTTTATTTTCGTTAATAAGTCACATCTTCCTCATAATAGCTTTTTACGGATTCATATAAGACCTGTGCCAAACGCTGTGAGAAGTCAGGCTGGGTCATTTTGGCCCGATCCTCAGAATTGGTCAAAAAGCCTACTTCAATAAGTACCCCTGGCATAGTTACTTTCCTAAGCACCTCATAACCTGTATCTGGCTTAGCTCCCCTATTGTTCATGTTAAAGGTTGTCACTATATTTTTTTGTACCCTCTCGGCAAACTTTTTGTCTCTCAAATCATTGGGGTTATCAAAATAATAAGTTTCTGTTCCTTTAATCGTTTCTTGTCTTTGGCTGCTTCCTGTAATGGCATTGCTATGTATAGAAATAAATAAATCTGGCATAATCTCATTGGCTAGCTGGGCTCGTTCCTCTCGCCCTACATCAATATCCTCTTGACGGGTGATATAAACCTTAATATCAGGATCCTCATCGAGAAGTCTAAAGAAATCCATTCCATATTGAAGGTTTAGGTTCTTTTCAACCACTCCTCCCCCACTCGTACCTGGCTGACTCCCCCCATGACCTGGGTCAATCACAATCAGCTTCCCATACTTTTTATTAGGTGCCTCTAAATCAAATTGTAGCTTGCCATTCATTCCATAAACTGTGAGGGCTTGTACAGTGTAAGTATCAATGACCATTCGTGTCGTTAAATCAGTTTGAATCGTTAACTTCTTAAGAGGCCCATAAGTGCCTTCATAGGTCCCATTTTTCAAAACAGAGGAGTAGTCACCTTGAAAATCTACAACCCATCTTCTCTCATTATACTTGTCCGTTAGCACCAAATTGTCCACTAAAAGCTGCTGGGGCTTATTGATAGAAAAACTTCCTTTACCTGGAAAGTATTCTATACCTTCTAATATACCTAAAGGAAAGCTCGTCTCTCCTCCTTCAGGAACAGAATAAGTAGGAAGAGGATCTAAAGGGAACACCTCTTCTGGCAAATCTATCCCTTCTATGAAATCAGGGGGCTTTACAGGCACCTGTTCCTCCTGTACTAAAATATAAACACAGCGCGACTCATTCTCCCAAATCACATCACATCCCATGGCCTCACTCATAAATCGTAGAGGAATCATCATCTTGTCATTAATATTTTTAGGTGGTACATCTAATGCGTAGCTCTCGCCATCTACCCAAGCTTCTGTACTATCCATCTTTAAAATAATAAGCTTATTCTCTCTATAAATATAAACACTCTTCTGAATAGGGTCCCATTCTACTATTGCGCCCATTTGCTCAAAAACTTCCTTGGCCGGTACTAACACCCGATCGTCTAATTGTACAGCTGGCATAGTCTCAGTCTTTAATGCCTCGCCATTCATATATAAGGTAATGGGGGGCAGCTGATAATGATGCATTTTCCCATCATAATAGAGTTTAAGTGGCTCTGCTTTAAGATTACCTCCAAGAAGTAGGAATAAACCTATCCCATATATCCATCGTCTTATTTTTCTTTTCATTTGTTTCTTCCCCTTGCTTCTCCATTTCTTTAATCCTAGTATAACAAAAAAAGATTAATTTTACAAAAACATACTATAAATTCTGTATAATCTTTAAATTTTGTGACATACTATTTTTTGTAGACAGTTTTTACAGCTATCTTCTTATATGGAAATATAAGGCTACAAGTAGAGCAGGAACTCCTTATTTTAATGTAAATTATACTATTTTAAGATTGATATTCTTGTAAAAGTTTAATATGATAGAGAGTAGTATGTGATGTTTTATCTTACGCAACTACATACAAATACTTAATGGTGGTGAAAAAAATGAAAAAAAATTATGTTGCTTTAGCTCTTTGTGGTATTTTATCCCTTAGTGCACTTGCTGGTTGTGGTGCAAAAAAATCTGAAATAGCGAGTAACTTCGAACCCATCAAAGCTGATTTTACCATAGGTATGGTAACTGATGCAGGTACTATTGATGACAAGTCCTTTAATCAAGGAACTTGGGAAGGTATCCTTGGCTCAGGACTTAAATCAAGTTACTTAAAACCAGCAGGTACTACCGAAGCAGACTACCTAAAAGAAATGGGTAACCTTTACGACGCAGGCTTTAAATTCATCGTTACCCCAGGCTTCAAATTTGAAACAAGTATCTTTAAAGCACAAGATAAATATCCTGACGCTAAATTTGTTATCTTAGATGGTGCACCTCATGCTGGAGACTATGCGAACGTTATTAAAGATAACACCGTTTCTATTTTATTTGCTGAGCATGAAGCTGGTTTCACAGCTGGTGTAGCTGCTGCTTTAGAGCTTAAAGATGCTGAAATTGGTTTCATCGGTGGTATGGAAATTCCTTCTGTTCAAAAATTTAACTGGGGCTTCCAACAAGGTGTAAGCTATGCTAATGATAATCTTGGCACAGCTATTAAAATGAATGCTGAAAACGTTGTATACCAAGGATCCTTTGATAATGTAGCAGCAGGTCAACAACTTGCCGCACAAATGTATGACAAAGGTGTAAAAGCTATCTTTGCTGCTGCTGGTGGTGTAGGTGTAGGTGCTATCACAGAAGCAAAAGAACGTGCTAAAAAAGGGGAAGACGTTTGGGTTATTGGTGTAGACGTTGACCAATATGCAGATGGTATTTATGATGAAGCAAATGGTAAATCTGCCATCCTTACCTCTGCAATGAAACATGTCGATCAAGCTACTTATGATATGATTAAAGCAGAAGCTGAAGGCAAATTCCCTGGTGGTCAACAACTTATATTCGATGCTAAATCCAATGGTGTAGGTATCCCTGCCACAAATCCAAACTTAAGTGAAGAGACAACTAAAAAAGTTAATGAAGTCTTTGAAAAAATTAAATCTGGTGAAATTGTAGTTGCAGCATCTGGCGACGGACTTATTAAATAATTCAATATTTTTTAACTATTTTATTGTTTAATAAAAAAAAGAAAAAGGCGGAGCTTCCGTCTTTTTTTTTGTGATAAAACCTTATAAATTAGCCATAATGTTATATAATATAGTAAAGGAGGCGAAAATATGGATTATGTTGTTGAAATGCTAAACATAAGAAAAGAATTTCCTGGCATTGTGGCCAACGACAATGTCACGTTACAGCTTAACCGTGGTGAAATTCATGCACTACTTGGCGAAAATGGAGCTGGGAAATCTACTCTTATGGGAATGTTATTTGGGATGTACCAACCCGACAAAGGAACGATTAAGTTAAATGGTACTGAGGTGAAAATTGCCAATCCTAATGTAGCCAATGATTTAGGAATAGGAATGGTTCATCAACACTTTAAACTCGTACACAATTTTACCACTACTGAAAATATTATTCTTGGTATAGAACCTAAAAAAGGCCTTTCTGTGGATATCAAGTCGGCTGCTCAAAAGGTAGCTGAGCTTTCCCAGCGTTATGGCCTTAATATAGACCCTTATGCAAAGATAGAAAATATTTCTGTTGGAATGCAACAACGTGTAGAAATTTTAAAGATGCTTTATCGCAACGCTGATGTCCTTATCTTCGATGAGCCAACAGCTGTACTTACCCCTCAAGAGATTAATGACCTTATAGAAATCATGAAAAATCTCATCAAAGAAGGAAAATCAATTATCCTTATCACCCATAAGCTTAGAGAAATCAAAGCTGCTGCTGATAGATGTACTGTTATCCGTCGTGGTAAATGCATTGGGACAGTCGATGTAAAGACAACGACTGAGGCAGATATGGCTAAAATGATGGTAGGACGTCCTGTTTCTTTTGCTGTTGAGAAAAAAGAAGCCAAACGAGGTGAAACGATTCTCAAAATCGAGAATCTTAATGTTTTAAATGCTAAAAAGGTGCTCGGTCTTAAAGACTTCTCTCTTGAAGTGCATGCAGGTGAAATTGTAGGTGTTGCTGGCGTTGAAGGGAATGGTCAAAGCCAGCTTGTTGAAGCAATTACTGGTCTATGTAAGATTGAGAGTGGTACCCTTACACTTAAAGGAAAGGACATTCGTCACTATTCCATTAAAGAACGTATTAATGCGGGTATTGCCCATATTCCAGAAGATCGCCATAAACGTGGCTTAGTTCTAGATTATACCATGGAAGATAATATGGTATTAGAAGTTTATAATAAAAAGCCCTTTTCTAACTATGGCCTACTCAATAGGCAAGCGATCCATGACTATTCCAATAAAATTATTGAAGAATTTGATGTGCGTTCTGGTGAAGGTGGTGCTTCTATTGCCCGTTCTCTCTCCGGTGGTAATCAACAAAAAGCCATTATCGGTCGTGAGATTGAGCTTAATCCTGAACTCCTTATTGCTGTACAACCTACCCGTGGTCTTGATGTCGGTTCTATTGAATACATTCATAAGAGATTAGTTGAACAACGTGATAGTGGTAAAGCAGTACTTCTTGTTTCTTTAGAGCTTGATGAAATTATGAATGTGTCTGATCGTATTGCCATTGTTAACAATGGTGAACTCATTGGTATTGTAGATGCTAAAACGACCAATGAGAATGAAATTGGACTTATGATGGCCGGTGTGAAAGGAGGAAATAAGAATGAATAAAAAAGGTCTTGTATCTATTATTTCTGTCCTATTAGGTCTTATAGCCGGTGCGCTATTTATGCTTCTTACAGGTCATAACCCTATTGAAGGATTTAAATATCTTATCCAAGGTGGAATCATTACTCCTGAACGTATTGGTAATACCATCGCTACAGCTACTCCTCTTATTTTAACAGGACTATCTGTGGCCTTTGCCTTTCGAACAGGTCTCTTTAATATTGGTACACCTGGTCAAATGCTCTTTGGTGGTTTCTGTGCCACAGCCCTTGGCTTAACTTCTAACCTTCCAAGCATTGCTTTAGTTCCACTTATGGTTCTTGTGGCTTTTTTAGGTGGTGCTATCTGGGCTTTTATACCTGGTATCTTAAAAGCGCTTTTTAATGTCCACGAAGTAGTTTCTTCGATTATGATGAACTGGATTGCCTATTGGTTTGTGTATTATACCATTCAAAATTACTTTAAAGGCTCTATGGAAACTGAATCTCGGCTTTTAGCAGATAGTGCAACTTTACGTGCTCCTTGGCTTTCTAACCTTTTTGGAGGTTCCTATCTTAACCTAGGTATTCTAGTGGCTATTATTGCCGTTATTATTATCGCCTTTATCCTCAATAAAACAGCTTTTGGTTATGAACTTAAATCTGTTGGTTTTAACCGTTATGCTGCAGAGTACGGTGGTATTTCTGTTAATAAAAATATTATTTTATCCATGATGATTGCTGGTGGCCTTGCTGGTCTTGCGGGTGTGGTTCAATATGCAGGTAATGCCAATAACATCCAGATTGGTGTCATGCCATCTCAAGGTTTTGATGGCATTGCTGTTGCTCTATTAGGTGCTAATACACCTATTGGTTCTTTACTTTCGGCTCTTTTCTTTGGTCTTCTTTACTCTGGGCGTGGCTTTATGAGTGCCATGACAGGTATTCCACCAGAGATTGCAGATACGATTATTGCTACTATTATCTATTTTGCAGCTACTAGTATTTTAGTTGAGCGCTTCTTAAATAAAATATTGAAAGCCCGTAAGGATAAAAAAGACCAATCTGCAGCCCTTACAAGTGGATCCGTGGAAAGTACTGAAAATAAAGGTAAAAGTTTTGGCTTTATGCCTCCTAATACCAGTGAGCTGGATAAAAACAATGATAAGAAGGGAGATGAATAAGTATGTGGCAGATTATCGAACAAATATTTCCTTATGCAATGGCCTACACCATTCCACTTCTTATTACAGCCTTAGGCGCTCTCTATTGTGAACGTAGTGGTGTCGTTAATATTGGTCTAGATGGTTTGATGATTATTGGGTCTTTCTCAAGTGCCCTTACCATCTTCTCGCTTCAAAAAGTCTTTCCTGGTAGTTCATGGACTATTGTAGTAGGCTTATTAGTAGCCATTATCATAGGGGCCCTTTTCTCCCTTTTGCATGCTTTTGCTAGTATCCATTTAAAAGCTAATCAAGTTATTAGTGGTACTGCTATTAATATGATTGCCAGTGCTTTAACTATTTTCCTTGCACGAAATATAACAGGAAGTGGAAACATTCGTTTAACAAACAGTTTAGGTAAGTATGATTGGCCTATTCTTTCAAAGATTCCAATTATCGGTCCCCTTTTCTTTAGAAACAGCTATGCTACCACATGGCTTGTTCTAATTATCCTAGGTGTTTTTACCTTTATTCTCTACAAGACGGCCTTTGGTTTGCGCTTAAGAGCCTGTGGTGAACATCCTCATGCAGCTGATGCTGCTGGCATAAATGTAGCACGAATGCGTTATATTGGCGTTATTCTTTCAGGCGCTTTTGCTGGTCTAGGTGGAGGAATTTACCTCGTTACCTTTGCTGGTGAGTTTAATGGAGGTGTTGCTGGTTTTGGTTTCCTGGCTTTAGCAGCTCTTATCTTTGGTCAATGGAAGCCTTTAGGAATTCTTGCTGCGACCTTATTCTTTGGCTTTGCCAGTACTGTTTCTAATGTATCCCAAGTGTTACCACAGTTAGCAACGATTCCACCTGTTATACTTAAAATTTTCCCTTATGTAGTAACTTTATTAGCTCTTGTTATTTTCTCAAAATCTTCTCAAGCTCCAAAAGCTTCTGGAGAGCCTTTTGATCATGGCAAACGCTAAAATATTCATCTATTAATCTTATTATTTTATAAATCAAAAGAGGATACCCTCTCATGAACCTTTATGGGTTCTTTAAAGGGTATCCTCTTTTTCATTTTAACAATCACGTGGTATATCCTGTAGCTTACGTACAATTTTAAGTTCTTTATGTTCTTGTAAGTTAATACGATAGTTCATCTTCTTGCGAAGGTTATAGTTATAGATAACCTTTACAAGGGGTCTACGCACATCCTGACAATAGTTAGTCTCAACCAGTGCAACATCTCCATTATTTAAAACGACAACACTTCCCACAGGATAAAAGGCTATTATTTCCTCAATAATGGCTCTCACTTCTCCATTAAGCTTTTCCCGTCTTGCAATAGCAATAACCTCCCCCATATTCATACCTGCGCGATAAGGTCTATCTGAAAGCAAAGCATGAAAAACATCACATGCCGCCACAATTTTTACACCTCTATGAATCTCTTCTCCTTTACCTAATGGGTATCCCGAACCATCTTCTCTTTCGTGGTGGCAAAGAACTACTAATTTTGTGAGGGGGCTTATTTTACTATTGTCTTTAATCATACTATAGCCTGTATCTGTATGGGTTTTAATGAGTTCATATTCTTCTGGCGTTAACTTTCCTTGCTTATTCAGTAAATTTTTGGGCAAAATAATTTTCCCTATATCATGAAGTAATGCCCCTAAAACAATTTTATGTGTAAGATCTACACGCATATTCATTTTCTTACACACCACAGCTACTAATAATGCCACAGAAATACAATGCTCATAAGTGTAAGGATCATTCACCTTTAAATCTATGACTTCTACAGCTATGTTTCTATGAGAAAGACCATTGATAATATCCTCCGTTGCTTGGTAAAGTACGTCAAAGTCAATTTCTGTTATCTGTTCTAATTTAGAAAATGCTTGTTTT
The DNA here is from genome assembly GCA_023412455.1 of Bacillota bacterium. Classification (GTDB taxonomy): domain Bacteria; phylum Bacillota; class Clostridia; order Lachnospirales; family Cellulosilyticaceae; genus Sporanaerobium. The sequence continues at coordinate 27,977 of JAEYNQ010000165.1, read as the reverse complement.
ACATCTAGAGTAAGCTTCTTTAGTGTCTCTTCATCTATAATAGGGGTAACTTGTATTTCTTTTGATATTTCATCCTCGATATAAATCGCAGTAATCTCTCTCTCTAATAACTTACTTCTATAAGTTTCTCTGAACTTTGTACTCTTCTTAAGAAGGATCCCTCCATCGCCACATATAATATCCCTGCCAATAATGTCACCCTCCCTAATATCATTTATCCCCACCAATCTCACTTTTTTACACTCACTCCATCCTAATATTCATATTTTTCATGCTATAAAATTATAGCATATTATTAATGTGAATACATAGCAAAAAAAATACTTTTTTCATGATTATTTTTGGTTTATGTTCCTTTTTGTAAAAAAAAGTCTCTTTAAAGAGACTTTTTTACAAGTATTTACTTACGCTATTGAAGTTATTTTACCTTTTTTACTTTAGGGGGTTTGGCTGTCTGCGTTCTCTTAGTTAAAGTATTTTTCTTAGAATTTACATCTCTTTTAGGTAGTGAAGCCTTAGGATTCTTCAAGGAGTTGTTCTTTTTCTTCCCCTTCTCTACTCTTTTTAGAAGGGCTTGCTTATTTGAAGCTGATTTTTGTTTTTGATCTTTAGTATTTCTTTTGTAGGATGAAAACCTATTTTCCTTTGGAGCAATGAGACATTTAGGACCATAACCGATTAAATCTTCTCTGCCAGCCTGTACCAAGGCATCATAGACGATTTCATATTTTTTAGGATTACGGTACTGAAGGAGTGCACGCTGCATGGCCTTCTCACTTTTTGTTTTGGGTACATAGACAGGCTTCATGGTACGAGGGTCTACGCCTGTATAAAACATGGCAGTGGATAAAGTTCCTGGTGTAGGATAAAAATCTTGAACTTGCTCTGGCTGATAATGAATATCTCTTAAATATTCTGCCAATTGTACAGCATCCTTTAAGGTACTCCCTGGATGACTGGACATCAAATAAGGAATAATATATTGCTTCTTCCCTAGGTCTTCATTCATTTTATAAAACTTATTACAAAATTCATCAAAGGTCTTACCGGAAGGTTTTCCCATATAGGCCAGTACATTCTTAGAAATATGCTCAGGAGCAACCTTAAGTTGTCCACTTACATGGTGTTCTACTAACTCTTTAAAGAACACATCATTCTTTTTATCTGCCATCACATAGTCATAACGAATCCCTGAGCGAACAAAAGCTTTCTTTACCCCTGGCAAACTGCGCACCTTACGTAGTAGTTCTAAGTATTCGCTATGGTCAACATGCATAGCTTTGCAAGGACTAGGTGTCAAACATTGCTTTTCCTTACAAGCACCATGCTTCATTTGCTTGCTACAAGCAGGTCCTCTAAAGTTAGCTGTTGGCCCTCCTATATCATGAATATAACCTTTAAAGTCCTCTAAATGAGTCATCTCCTCTGCTTCTTTTAAGATAGATTCTTGACTTCTACTTGTAACGACTCTTCCTTGATGAAGTGTAATGGCACAAAAAGAACAATTACCAAAGCACCCTCTTGAGCTCACTAAGCTAAATTTAACCTCTTCAATAGCTGGGATGCCTCCATCTTTTTCATAAATAGGATGATAAGCTTTCATGTAGGGTAGTCCGTAAACTTCATCTAACTCTTCCCTGGATAGAGGGCCTTCTGGCTTATTTTGCACCACGTATTTTCCATTATGCTCTTGTACAAGTGTTTGTCCTCTGGCATGGTCCTGCTCTTCTTCTTGTATTTTATAAGCCCTTGCATAGGCTAGCTTATCCTCACATACCTCCTTATAAGAAGGCATTAAACGGTACTCAAAAACTTCTTCTAAGCTATCTGCCATGTAAGAGGTACCCTCTAAATAACGAATATATTTTGCTCTTAAGCCATCATTAAGAGCATTAGCTACATGAAGGATTTGACGCTCTCCCATGCCATAAATGAGGAGGTCTGCCCCACTATCTACCAATATAGACTTACGTACTTTATCTGTCCAGTAATCATAATGAGCAAATCGTCTAAGACTTGCTTCAATCCCACCTATAACGATGTCTACATCCTTGTAAGCTTCACGAATCTTATTACAATAAACAATAGTAGCTCGGTCAGGTCTTAATCCCATTTTTCCGCCAGGAGAGTACATATCTCTTTCTCTCTGTCTCTTGCTAACGGTATAGTGGTTAACCATGGGATCCATATTTCCACCATTTACAAGGAAGGCTAATCGTGGCTTTCCTAGTTTCATAAAGTCAGCAGGATCCTTCCAATTAGGCTGAGGGATAATACCAACCTTATAACCTGCATGCTCCAGCACTCTTGAAATAATAGCTGTTCCAAAACTATGATGATCTATATAAGCATCAGCGGTAACGAGAACAAAATCCAGTTGTTCCCATCCTCGCTTTTCCATATCTTGTTTACTGATGGGTAAAAAATCCTTTTGCATTGTCTCACCTTCTTAGGAGTAATTAAAAACCGAAAGTCTTTTTTCAGTTTACCCTTGATTATACCATCATCGTCCATTAAAAACTACATTCTCTTTGATTTTACTCTTATTTCCTTTAAAGCAAGAGAAATGTTACCACTTATTACCTATTTATAAAGGATGAAATAGGGCATCACCTTCCATACTAATACGAAAGAGCAAAAGGGATGTGAGTGGAATGTTATTTTTAATAAGAATGTACTTTTTTTACTTTGTTATTTATAGCTTCTTAGGTTGGATTATTGAAGGCCTTTTTAATTGGGCAACAAAAGGACATTTCAAGAAGCCTAACTTCCTTTTTGTCCCCCTTAAACCCATGTATGGTTTTGCCGCAACCCTTTTAATAGGGTTATATCCTTTGGTAACCTTCCCCTTTTTTATTGTCCTTACCTTTATTATTCCTTTAGGTGTAGAGTATGCCTCCGGTTGGATTTTAGATCATTATTATGGCTTGCGTTTTTGGGATTATAGCTCTCAGCGTTATAATATACATGGCTATATTTGCTTACAATTTGCTTTTTATTGGGTGATTCTTTCCTTCTTCATTTTATATACCCTACACCCTTTGGTAGAATATGTACATTTCCTTATCTCTCCTTGGTGGCGCTATGTTAGTTGGGTTGTCTTGGCTTATTTATTCTGGGATTTTTTTGCTTCTTCTGCTATTTACCGTAGACAAGCTCATTGATTTCTTTAGTCATCTGTTCTTTCCAGTAAAGGAGTTCCTTCAACGGAATCTTGGCCTTTTCTATTTCTTGCTTTACTAAATCTTCTTGTGATTCCTCTTCTTTACTCTCTTCATAAGCTACGGATACTGCTTCCTCCTTTAAGGATTGATCTTCTAGTAGAGGTATAGGAAAGGTGATACTTACTGCTTGTCTCCCCAATGTGTCATACCTCTTTTCTACCAAAGTCCTTGGATATTTCTGCTCTCTTCCTGTATACGGGTCATTGAGATATACAGATTCCTGATCATAGCCTATTAATAGGAGGGCATGCTCATTTCCTGGCCATGAAAAAACTGTTCCTTGACGATTTATAATCCAACTATTTTTATAGCTAACTGGACTCATACCAATGGTAGCCCATAGCATAACAGGACGTCCTTCATCAATATTTTTTAGGAGAAGCAATAATTCCTTACCTGTTAAATCTTCTACTCGCCCAGGGCAGTAATCCTCTACCATCCCCACAATGACTTTAGAAAACACACCATAGCTGGCTACACTATACGGATTACCTATAAAGGCCTCTGTAGGATGGTGTCCATACCATTTCCCCTTATTATAATAAGGCAAATCACATTTTGGCATGGCATCTGCTACCTCTTCCTTTGTTACCTTCACATCATAATAATTAAGAAGCATTGTCAAAGCTGTTGCTTCACATCCTGTAGGAAGCTGTGGAAATTGACTAATGCACTTTACATTTTTTATTTTCACAAGTCCCCCTCTCTTTAGCACCTCCGCCTCCTCCTGACCTGCGCCATAAAGACTACTACTCCCCAAAAAACAGATAACAAGCAAAACCCCTATACTCCTCTTTTTTATCCACTTCATACCTTTTCTCCCTTTTATTGTCAATGATAAATAAAAAAATAGAATAGCCTTTTAACAGCTATTCTATCATTTTACCAATATTTGTAAATTATTTCCAGTTCCTTTATTTACATTTTATTAAATTATTTTAATCTTTCTATCTTTTGGCTTTGTATTTAGTATAAACATCAAAAGCTACTGCCATAAGAAGTACAACTCCTTTTATGGCTTGTTGCCAGTCTATACTAACACCTAGAATAGACATACCATTATTGAGTACACCCATAATAAGACCACCTATAATACACCCAAATACAGTTCCTATACCTCCTGAAGCAGAAGCCCCACCTATGTAACATGCAGCAATAGCATCTAGCTCAAAGTTTACACCTGCTTTAGGAGTAGCTGCATTAAGTCTTCCTGCAAATACGATGCCTGCTAAAGCAGATAAAGCACTCATATTCACATACACCCAAAAGAGAACACGATTTGTTTTTACACCTGAAAGTCTAGCTGCCTTTTCATTTCCACCAAAAGCATAGACATGACGACCTGCCACTGTTTTATTGGTAACAAAACTATAAACTAGAATAAGTGCAGCTAGAAGAATGAGCACAGTGGGTATTCCTTTATAGCTGGCTAACCAATAAGTAAAAAGATTAATAAGGGCTACTACTGCTATTAACTTGGCACTAAATAGGGAAGTAGATAGCACTTCAAAATTATATTTTAAGGTATTTTTTCTCTTTCTTAGTTCAATTAATACATAAATGATAGATATAATAACACCTATAACAAGTGTCGTGATATGGAGCCCACCTGACCCTAGTACATCGGGTACAAATCCAGAGCTAATAATCTGATAGGATTCTGGAAAAGGTGCAATAGTTTGACCTCTTAGAATAACCATTGTGAGTCCTCTGAAGGCTAACATACCTGCCAGCGTTACTATAAAAGGAGGAATTCTTACATAAGCAATCCAATAACCTTGCCATGCTCCAATAAGTGCTCCTATTAATAAAGAAATAATAATCGTTGGAATAACAGGTATCTTTAATTGAATGCTTAATATGGCGGATATAGCACCTACAAAAGCAGCTACTGAACCAACAGACAGGTCAATATTTCCAGTTAAAATACACAAGAACATACCGACTGCTAATACAAGAATATAACTATTTTGAAGGATAAGGTTAGTTACATTCAGTGGCTTCATTAGAATACCACCGGTTAAAATTTGAAAAAATACAATAATCGATACTAAGGCAATGCCCATACCATACTGTCTAATATTACTTTTAAAAAGTACCTTTAATTTGCCCATTATTTGACCTCCTTACTACTCTGCATAATGCATTTCATGATGCTCTCTTGAGAAGCTTGTTCCTTCTCAAGTTCTCCAACTATTTTACCTTCATTCATAACATATACGCGATCACTCATTCCTAATATTTCTGGAAGTTCAGAGGAGATGAGGAGGATTGCTTTTCCTTGCCCTGCAAGCTCATTGATAATTGTATAGATTTCATATTTTGCTCCAACATCTATTCCTCTTGTTGGTTCATCAAGAATAAGGATATCTGGTTCAGAATAAATCCATTTACTTAAGACAACCTTTTGCTGATTTCCTCCTGATAGATCCCCTACTCGTTGTAAAATACTGGAGCATTTGATATTTAACTTCTCCTTATACTCATTAGCCACATGAATCTCCTTATTGTCGTCTATTACACCTTTTCGACTAAGATTTTTTAAATTGGCTAAAGAAATATTGTGGCGAATATCATCAATAGGATTAAACCCTGCTGTCTTTCTATCTTCTGTCACATAAGCTATCCCCAGTTTAATGGCATCACTTACATTTTTAATTTTAATCTCTTGGCCTTCTTTAAATAATTGACCACTGATGTTGGTTCCGTAGATCCTTCCAAATATACTGGTAGCTAATTCTGTACGTCCTGCTCCCATCAATCCTGCTATCCCCACTACCTCTCCTTTTCGAACATGAAGGTTAATATCCTTTAGTACTTCTCGTTCTTCATTAAGAGGGTCGTAGGCTTTCCAGTTCTTCACTTCAAACATCATGTCACCTATCTTGGAAACACGTTTAGGAAAGCGATCAACTAACTCTCTTCCTACCATTCCTTTTATAATGCGATCTTCAGTAATCATATCCTTACCTTTTGTAAGGGTCTCTATGGTGCTCCCATCTCTTATGACTGTAATCTTATCTGCTACCTTTGTTACTTCTTTTAACTTATGTGAAATAATGATAGAAGTCATGCCTTGTTCTTTTAAATCTAAAAGTAAGTTAAGCAGGTGATCTGAATCATTATCATTAAGTGCTGCTGTGGGTTCATCTAAAATAAGAAGTTTTACTTTTTTTGCTAAAGCCTTAGCAATCTCCACCAATTGTTGCTTCCCTACCCCAATGTTCTTCACTTGCTCCTGACTATCTATATGTAGTCCTACTCTGTCCAAAAGTTTTTGAGTAGCTGTATTGGTTTTATTCCAATCAATGATCCCCTTTTCTTCTTGCTCATTACCTAAAAATAAATTCTCAGCAATCGATAAATAGGGTACCAGTGCTAGTTCTTGATGAATAATAACAATGCCCTCTTTAGCACTGTCTTTTATATTTTTAAACTTACATTTTTTATTTTCAAATATGATATCTCCCTCATAACTACCATACCCATAAATGCCACTTAAAACATTCATAAGTGTGGATTTACCTGCTCCATTTTCGCCTACTAAAGCATGAATCTCTCCTTGTTTTACTTGTAAATTAACATTCTTAAGTACCTTAATCCCTGAAAAAGACTTACAAATATCTCTCATTTCTAGTAAATTCTCAGCCATCTATTTACCCCCCTTCATTATTTTAAAGAGGCTGTTACACGTTTGCAACAGCCTCCCCCAGTTCCTCTTTATTTCAACTGATCTTCTGTATAATAACCGGTGTTGATAAGTGCTTCTTTATAATTGCTAATATCTACACTTACTGGATCACATAGATAAGAAGGAACAACAATCACACCATTATCATAGGTCGTTGTGTCATTTACTTCTGCTTCTTTGCCTTGTAATACCGCATCAACCATTTGAACTGTCTTTTCTGCTAATGTTCGTGTATCTTTAAATACTGTTTGAGCTTGCTCCCCTGCAATAATAGATTTAACAGATGGAATTTCTGCATCTTGACCTGTTACGATAGGAAGAGGTAAATCTGCTGAACCATATCCTAAAGCTTTTAATGAAGAAAGAATACCAATGGAAATACCATCATAAGGAGAAAGTACCGCATCTACTCTTGAACCATCAGCATAGTTAGCTGTTAAAAGGTTATCCATACGGGCTTGTGCTGTAGCACCATCCCATCTTAATGTAGAAACTTTATCCATACCAGTCTGACCAGATTTAACAACTAATTGTCCTTTTTCAATATAAGGATTTAAAACACTCATAGCACCATCATAAAAGAAATAAGCATTATTATCATCTGGAGAACCACCAAATAGTTCAATATTAAAAGGTCCCTTGCCTTCTTTCAGGCCTAATTTCTCTTCAATATAGCTCCCTTGTTGTACTCCTACCTTAAAGTTATCAAAAGTTGCATAATATGTAATAAATTCAGAACCACGTATTAATCGGTCATAAGCAATAATTTTAATCTTTGCATCGGCAGCCTTTTTAATAACCCCTGTTAAAGCCTCTCCATCTATAGAAGCAATAACCATAACATCTACGCCTTTTGTAATCATATTTTCCAGTTGTGAAACTTGTGTTTCAACTACGTCTTCTGCATACTGTAAGTCAACCTTATACCCCTTAGCTTCTAATTGCTTTTTCATATTATCGCCATCTTGTATCCAACGTTGTGAGGATTGTGTAGGCATTAATACACCAACAAACTTACCATTTGAACCTGACTTACCACCACATGCCACCATAGACAGTGACATTGCCCCTACTAATAGTAAGGAAAATATCTTCTTCATTTTCATAATCATACCCCCTATTTGTTTTGAATAGACTTTCGTTTTGTTTCGTTTTTAATTTTTTGCTTTCGTTTATAAATAAATAGTAATATTTTTTATAATAATTGTCAACATATTTTCATAATTAATAATTTTATTGTTGATTTTTTCTACAATTAAATAAGCTATCTCTAAAACCTTTTTCATTTGAAACAACATTTTACCTAAACTCCACTTAAACTGTAAAACAATAAACTAAACTGTTATTTTTAAATTTTTTAGTTTATACTTATATTAGTTTTAGTTTTATTTGAAAGGAGGTTGATTATGTTTGCCATTGAAAGAGTAAAGATTATTAAAAACTACTTGCTTCAAAATGAGAAAGTAGAAGTTTCTAAACTAAGCACTATGCTCAATGTATCTGAAGTTACCATACGAAAAGACTTAGAAAAATTAGAGACAGAGGGCTTCTTAAAAAGATTTCATGGTGGAGCTGTTCTAACACCTCCCGTTCTCCTCTCCTCCACAGGAATATCTACTGAAGTATCAAATGAAGAAGAAAAGCTTTGTGAAATAGCTGCTATTGCCATTGAAATGATTACAGATAATGATTTTATTCTGTTAACCAATGGCCCTATTAGTTTAAAAATTGCTCAAAATCTTAAGAATAAATCTAATTTGACAGTTCTTACCAATGACTTACTGATTTCCTTAGCCCTTAGTGAATACCCTCATATCAAAACCGTTTTACTAGGTGGTGATATTGATAGTCATACCAAGTGTAGCTATGGACGTTTAACTCTTTCTCAGCTTTCTCAATTTTATGTCAATAAGTTTTTCATTGAGGTAGAAGGCTTTAGTGAAATAGTTGGCTTTTCTGTCTCCAATGTCGATAAGGCCACCCTTATACAAGAAGCTCTTTCTAATGTTACTTCAAAAATCGTTCTTTTTACAGATGATGCTTTTAATAAAAATGCTTTTTTCAAAGTGAGTCCCTTTACTACGGCAGATGCCATTATTACCAATAGCACCGTTGACCCTTATTGTAAAAAACTTGTATATAGCCATAATATTAAGTTATTTACTTCTATTAATCTCATGGAAGGAAGTGATTTATAAATGGATTATCTATTGGAACTCCAAGCTATTTCCTCTCAGTTAAACGACTCCTTTACTTTAGATAACATTCATCTCAACCTTCTTCCTCAAGAGGTTCATGTCATTATTGGTCAAAATGGTTCTGGTAAATCAGCTTTGATGAAGATTATTGCAGGTCTTATCCCAAACTATTCAGGTCAAATCCTTATAGATGGCAAGCCTGTCACTGTTCCTTCTCTTGCAGTAGCTAAAGCCCTTGGTATTTTTTATGTCCCCCAAGAAGTAGAACTCTTTGATAAAATGTCTGTAGCTGAAAATCTTTTTTTTGATTACTTTAATCAAAAAGCGCCTTTTACAGCGATCAATTATCCCAAGCTCTATTCAGACGCCAAAGACTTGCTAGACCAATTTGAAATTAACCTTTCACCTATGACTCTTGTAGAAAATTTAAGTCTCTCGCATAAACATATGGTACAAATATTAAAAACTTACGTATGTGATGCTCGTATTGTTATCTTAGATGAACCCTCAGCTGCCTTTACGGACTATGAAACAGATATTTTGCACCGCCTGATCCAACAGTTTAAAATGAAGCAAGTAGGTATCTTCTTTATCTCCCACCGTCTCAGTGATATTCATCGTTTAGGCGATCGTGTTTCTATAATGAAGGAAGGGCAGCTATTAACTACCCTTAAAGTAGATGAATCGATTACCGAGGATATTATTTGTCATCTAGCTGGTAATCCCCAATCTAATCGTTATCCTAAACTCTACTTTAAGAAAGGAAAAGAGCTTCTACGCGTACATAATCTTCGGTCTTCAGATATCCTTACGAATATTTCCTTTTCCTTATATCAACATGAAATACTTGGTATTACTGGTCTAGCAGGCTCTGGCCGTACGCTGCTTGCCAATTGTCTCTTTGGTAATGCACCGTATACTTGTGAACAATTAGTCATTAATGGGCATTCCTTAGAAATTACTCACCCTACTGAAGCAATTATGCACCTCATGGCCCTACTGCCTGAAGACCGCCAAGCTGATAGTCTATTTCCTTCCCTGGATGTAGCTGATAATGCGGCCTTTACTGCTCTTTCTCGTTTTTCACGCCACTACCATATTGACTATCAACTTCTTTATGCGACAGTACAAGACTACCTGAAACGTTTTAATATGCATTCTTCCGCTTCTGTTTACGACTCTATTAAACATGTTCAGCCCAGTTTACAACAAAAGATCTTGCTTTCCAAATGGATTATGAATCAGTCTAAAATTTATATTTTAGATGAACCTACTCGTGGTGTAGATGTTCCTAATAAAATAGATATCTATAATTGTATGAATGACATGACAAAAAAGGGGGCTGGTATCCTCCTTATTTCCTCTGATTTTGATGAAATCCTGGGAATGTGTGACCGTATCCTTATTCTCTCTCAAGGTCAATTGGTCTATGAGATGTCTCACAAAGAAGCCACAAAAGAACTTATTTTAAAATATGCTATTTCCTCTCAAACTTCCCCCAAAAAAACTGAACAAAAGTGTCCATAGGACACGTATTGGTTCGCGAAGTAGTGAAAGTATAGAATCCCAACTTTCATACAAGATAAAAAAGGAGGTGTTACATTAACGGATTAAAATCAGCTAATGTAACACCTCCTTTTATCTTTCTTATCCTAAATAAGCTTTTTTAACGGCATCATCACTTAGAAGTTCTTTAGCCTTGCCAGCTAATACTACTTTTCCCGTCTCTAAGACATAGGCATGGTCTGCAATACTTAGTGCCTTATGGGCATTTTGCTCAACGAGTAAAATCGTTGTCCCATCCTTATTAATATCCCTAATGATACTAAATACCTCATCCACTAAAATAGGAGCAAGTCCCATAGAAGGCTCATCTAAAAGCATAAGCTTAGGACGAGACATAAGGGCTCTGGCAATGGCTAGCATCTGCTGCTCCCCACCACTCATTGTCCCTGCTAACTGTTTTCTTCTTTCCTTTAACCTTGGGAAACGCTGATAGACCATATCATAATCAGCCTCCAGGCTGCCCTTATCCTTTCTTGAATAAGCACCCATCTCTAAGTTCTCTTTTACACTCATGGTAGCAAAAACACGTCTACCCTCTGGTACTTGAGCCATCCCCATTTCTACGATAGTATGAGCTCTCGTATGTGTAATATCTTTGCCATCAAAGGTAATTGTACCTACTTGAGGCTTAATAATGCCTGAGGTGGTATGCATAATGGTGGTTTTCCCTGCACCATTGGCTCCAATAAGTGTTACAATTTCTCCAGCCTTTACTTCAAAGCTGACACCTTTTATGGCATGAATGGCCCCATAATAAACCTCTAAATTTTCTACCTTTAACATATTCTCACCCCCTAATTTCCTAAATAGGCACCAATTACTTTTTTGTTGGCCTTAATTTCATCTGGAAGGCCTTGTGCAATAATCATGCCGTAGTCAATAACAATAAGACGTTCACAAATTCCCATAACAAGCTTCATATCATGCTCAATAAGCAAGATAGAAACATCAAAGTTATTACGAATAAAATGAATGTTTTCCATCAATTCTTGTGTTTCTTGAGGATTCATTCCTGCTGCTGGTTCATCTAGCAAAAGAAGCTTTGGATCAGCTGCCAATGCCCTTGCGATTTCCAACTTCCTTTGTTCCCCATAAGGCAAGTTACAGGCTAACTGATAAGCATGTTCTTCCATTTTAAACAAGGTTAAAAGCTCTATAGCCTTTTCTTCGATTTGTTTTTCTTCCTTCCAGTATTTAGTACCTGGAAAGCGTAAAATACTATTGGCTACGCTGTAGCTCATTTTATGATGAAAAGCAATTTTTACATTATCTAAAACACTTAGGCCTTTAAAAAGTCGGATATTCTGGAAGGTCCTTGTTAAACCCTTTTTTACAATTTGATTGGGTGTAAGTCCAACCATACTCTCTCCATTCAGTAACACATCTCCTTGTGTTGGCTGATACACACCCGTTAACAAGTTGAAAATAGTTGTTTTACCTGCCCCATTGGGCCCAATAAGACCTACCAGTTCGTGATTATTGATACTAATTTCAAATTCATCAACAGCTTTTAAACCACCAAAACTTATTCCAAGGTTTTTCGTTTCTAATAGAGCCATTATTTCACCTCCTGTACGCCAGAAGACTTTTTATTATTTTTTCTGTACCATACTTTTTTAATTAAACCTACAAAAGAAAATTCTTTGCTTCCTAATAAACCTTCTGGTCTAAAGATCATCATAATGATAAGTAGCGTAGAGTAAATAACAAGACGCCACTGATCAATAACATGTAAGAACTCATTGAGAATTCCTAATATAATAGCTGCTACAATGGTTCCTGTTAGACTTCCCATACCCCCTAATACAACAATAATGAAAATCTCTACAGAGTACATAAAAGTAAACTTTTTAGGGTCTATCATCTTTTGATAAAAAGCTAAACAACCTCCTGCAATGCCTGCAAAAAAGGCCGACGTTGCAAAGCCAAAAATCTTATAAAAAGTAGTAGGAACACCTACAGCTTCAGCTGCAATCTCATCTTCACGGATAGAAAGAATAGCTCGCCCATGTCGTGAGCGAATAATAAGATATAAAATGGTTAAAACAACTATCACTACCCCAAAAATTAACTCAAAATTCATATAGCCTAAATAACCTCTAAAGCCTCTTGCACCCCCTGTAAACTGGAAACCCATGACTTCAAAATCCAGGTTAAAAATAGCAATACGAATGATTTCTCCAAAACCAAGGGTTACAATACCTAGGTAATCTCCACGTAATCTTAGGGCTGGAATACCAATTAAAACCCCAAATATAGCGGCCATAATCCCTGCAAAAATCAATGACCCTATCATGATTAAAATCACTATACCATCTGTATTACTAAGGCCAGAAAGCTTAGCTACTCTCATAATAAAAGCAGCGGAATAAGCCCCAATTGCCATAAAACCTGCATGGCCTAATGCCAATTGTCCTAAATACCCAGTTGCAATATTTAAACTAGCTGCTGCTATAATATTGATTCCAATGAGGACCATGACACCTGATACATAGTTATTAATAATACCCTGTGCCATTAAGAGTTCAAATACAACAAATAATAAAACCACACCTACAAAGGTGGTGATATACTCTTGCCACTTCTTCATGCTCTTCACCTACACTTTCTCTCTGACATTTTTACCAAATAATCCGGCTGGCTTAAAGAGTAAAATCAAAATCAAAATACCAAAAGCAATGGCATTAGACCAGCTTGAGGAAATATAAGCTTTAGCAAGGTTCTCAATAAGCCCTAAAGCATAGCCTCCAAACATCGCTCCTGGAATAATACCTATGCCACCTAATACTGCTGCAACAAAGGCTTTTAGTCCTGGCATCATTCCCATGTAAGGCTCTACCTGATAATAGGTTACACTATAAAGAACCCCCCCTAAAGCAGCAAGTGCAGAACCTAAAGCAAAAGTCATAGAAATTGTTAAATTAACATTCACGCCCATAAGTCTGGCTGCTTGCTGATCTTCTGATACAGCCCGCATCGCTTTCCCTATTTTTGTCTTCTTAACAATTAATTGAAGAACAATCATACATATTATAGTTAAGCAAACTGTCAAAATCGTCACATATGATATTTTTATATTTCCTATAGCAAGTGTTTGGGTTAAGCTAGCAGGAATAACCATTTTACGTGTTTCTGCCCCAAACATGACACGATAAATGTTTTCTAAGAATAAGCTCACACCAATAGCCGTAATAAGTGCGGAAATACGAGGGGCATTTCTAAGTGGTTTATAGGCCACTAAGTCAATAACCATACCAATGACAGCACAACTCACCATCGATATAATAATAGCTGCTCCAAAAGGTATATCTAAAGTTGTTACACTTAATAAGCCAAAATAAGCACCCATCATTAAGACATCCCCATGAGCAAAGTTAATCAGTTTAACAATACCATAAACCATGGTATACCCTAAAGCAATCAAGGCATAAATACTTCCTAATTGTATCCCATAAATAATTTGTTCAAAGAATTGATTCATTTTCCTCCCCCTTATCTTAGTTGTTTGATTATAAAAGGGGAGAACAAAGTTGTTTCTCCCCTATCTTACACTCTATGTAAATGCTACGTACTGTGCTATAGAGTCTTAAACTATGTTATTGAACTTTGGCTTCAAGAACAGATACGCCATCTTTCATTTTTAAAACAGTAACCGATTTTTGTGGATCACCATTTTCGTCAAAAGTAACATGTCCTGTTACGCAGTCCATATCTGTAGCAGCAATAGCATCCTTAATAGCTGCTTTATCTTCTGTTCCAGCTTTTTCAATAGCAGCTGCTAAAATCTTAGTAGCATCATAACCAAGGGCCGCAAAAGCATTTGGTCTTGTACCTTCAAACATTTTTGTATAACTGTCTACAAAGTTTTTAACAATGTCGGCTGTATCATCTGCTGCATAATGATTGGCAAAATAACTACCTTCTGTTGCCTCACCATAGTTTTCTTGTACACCATCCCAACCATCGCCACCAAGCATAATGGTCTCTAAACCAACTTCTTTCACTTGTCCAGCAATAAGCCCTACTGCATTATAGTAATCTGGGATAAATAATACTTCTGGTGAAGTAGCCTTGATATTTGTTAATACAGCTTTGAAATCTTTATCATCTGCTGTATAACCCTCATAACTCGTAATTGTCCCACCAGCTGCTTCCAAAGTATCTTTGAAAGCTTTGGCAAGACCTACTGAATAATCATCACCTGTGTTATAAAGAATAGCTGCCTTTTTTACCTTTAGGTTTTCACTTGCAAATTTAGCCATGATACTTCCTTGATAAGGGTCTGTATAGCAAGCTCTAAAAACATAATCATAGCCTGGTGTAATATCCAAATTTGTTCCAGTTGGTGTAATCATAGGAATGCCTTTTTCATCTGCTAATGGCGCAATAGCCAGTGAATTACTTGAAATAACTGGCCCTAATAAAGCAACAATCTTATCATTATCGACTAGACGGTTAAAGAGGTTAATACTTTCTGTAGCATCCCCTTTATTGTCATAAGAAATGAGTTCGATTTGTCTACCATTAATACCTCCTGCTTTATTGATCTCATCCACAGCTAAAGCTGTTGCATTATCTACAGCTAATCCATATTGAGCAACTGCACCTGTTTTAGGTGTAATAAGACCTATCTTGATTGTTCCTTCGCCTGAAGTGGCTTCCTTTCCTGCCTCATTACTTGGTGCTTTAGCACCACAGCCTACAGTTCCTATTGCCATTAAAGTACTAAGAGTAATGGCTGCTATCTTCTTTAAAGTCATCTTACTTTCCTCCTCATTATTCTCTACATCTTTTACTTATTGGTTGAAATTTTGCTTATGCTAAACACCAAAAGAACGTTTCTAAGTAATTAACTTGAGAAACGTCTCTTAGATTAAAGCCGTTATTCACAAGCTTTTAACTTATTGTATTGTAATATAATATTTAACATTTTTCAATAAAAAAGTTTCTTATTAGCTATAAAACTGCAATAGTAAGAAAATAGAAATCTTAAATAGAGGAAAGTAACTGCCTTAAAATAGAATAAAAAAACGCTCAAATAGGAACTTATTTAGAAATCTTAGTTTCCAGTTTTAGCTTGCCACCTTCAATTTTTAGGATAGATACAGCCTTTTGAGGATCGCCTACAGCGTCAAAAGTAACATGACCTGCTACACAATCTAAATCTGTTGCTTTGAGGGCTTCAAGAATAGCCTCTCCCTCTTCACTATTGGCTGCCTCAATGGCTTTAATCATAATCTTTGTAGCATCATAACCAAGGGCTGCTAAAGCATTAGGTGTATCTCCATAAGTGTCTTTGTAGGATTGTACAAAGCTTTGTACAATAGGGTCTGTATCATCAGAAGCATAGTGATTAGCAAAGTAATAGCCTTCGGTTACATCCCCATATTCTTTTTGCACATCATCCCATCCATCTCCACCAATCATGACTGTATCAAGGCCGGCTTCCTTCACTTGCCCTGCAATAAGTCCAACGGTATTGTAATAGTCTGGATTAAAGAGTACATCAGGGGCATTAGCCTTGATATTGCTTAAAACTGCCTTAAAATCTTTATCCTCTGCGGTATACCCTTCATAGTTGGTAATCGTTCCACCTGCTGCTTCAAAGGTTTCTTTAAAAGCAACTGCAAGCCCTGTGGAATAGTCGTCTCCTGTATTAAAAAGAATAGCTGCTTTTTTTGCTTTTAAATTCTCCGCTGAAAATTTAGCCATTATTCCTCCTTGATAAGGATCCGTATAACACGCTCTAAATACATAATCATAATCAGGGGTAATATCTAAATTCGTGCCTGTTGGTGTAATCATAGGAATACCTTTTTCTTCAGCTAGAGGCGCAACAGCCAATGAGGTAGAAGAAATAACTGGACCTATAAGGGCTACAACTTTATCATTATCTACTAAGCGATTAAATAAGTTAATACTTTCTGTAGCATCAGCCTTATTATCATAAGAAATGAGCTCAATTTGCTTACCATTGATTCCTCCTGCTTCATTAATTTCCTTCACTGCAAGCATACTGGCATTTTCTACAGCAATACCATACTGAGCCACTTGACCTGTTTTAGGTGTTATTAAACCTACTTTAATGGTCTCTCCTGATGAAGCTCCTTCTTTACTTGGCGCCCCACTTTCACTTGCTGAAGCAGGCTTACCCTCCTTACTTCCACAGCCCCCCATTGCTAAAACCATTACTGCACTTAATCCAATTACCATGATCTTTCTTAATTTCATACTTATATCCCTCCTTTAATAGATAACACTTACTCATTTTCCCTAATAAACAAGTATCATATACAGAATATTTAAATAACGTTTTTTAGAAAAAGGGACCTTCCTGTAAGTATACAACATACTTTTCGGAAAGCCCCTTTGCTCTCGCTACTCGTTTATTATTTGTATGTATTTTAATATAATATTAAAAATAATGCAATATAAATTATGGATTATATTGCATTATCTTTCTAAACCCTTTATTCAACAAGGTTTTTATTCTAATAAAGAGATTCATTATATTTTTCTTTATCGAGTTCGCCTAAAGAGGTAGCTACTACAGTGGCTGTTACCATGGTTCCATTGACATTAAGCATGGTACGTCCCATATCTAGAATAGGATCAATGGCCAATATTCCTCCTGCTAAAGGGAAATAGCCGCCTAAGCCTACTCCTGATATAACCACTGAAACGGCAATAGTTGCTGTACCAGGTAAACCGGCAATGCCTAAGGAGCTAACAGTAATAACCACTAGAAGCATCATATAAAAGCTAAAATCCATCCTTGTCCCACTCATATTGGCTAGTGTTACAGCCATTAAAGCAGGATAGATGCCAGCACATCCATTCATACCCATATTGGAGCCAAGGCTTCCTACAAAGCTAGCCACTCCTTCTTCCACTCCACCATTTTCTGTAAGTTTTTCTATGGTTACAGGTAATGTTCCTAAGCTTGAACGAGAAGTAAAGGCTAAAAGGAGAGGTTCCATAAGATTTCTCACATACTTAAGAGGTTTTAATCCACAAGCCATTACAATAAGTAAATGAATAATAAACATAATGATAATACTTACATATAAGGCAATAATAAAACGTATGACATGAAGTAAAGCGCCTACGCCTCTTGCCACTAATGTATTGGCTAAAAGGGCTATTACAGCATAAGGCATATATTTAATAACCGTCATAGCTACACTTACAATAATCTTATAAAAAGCTTCTACTAAATCTACAAAAGGTTTGATCACTTCTGCATGCTTTTTGCTAAGGCGTCTTATGGCAATCCCCAAGAAGGCTGCAAAGATGACAACAGCCACTACATTAGCCTCGGCCATAGCTTGGACAGGATTAGCAGGCAGTAACCCTCTTAATGTATCGACTATAGGTGTAATCTCTCTCAGCTCTGCTGTTTGATTGGCTAAACTCTGACCTACACCTAAATTCATAAAATTGCCTACTAAAATACCCACAATAGCGGATAGTGCTGTTGTACCTAGTAGTGTGCCTATGGTACGAGAAGTCAACTTGCCTAAATTGTTTCCTTTTGTATTCATAATCACTCTTATAATGGATACAAAAATCATAGGTACAACCAGCATCTTTAGTAAGTCTATAAAGCCATAACCTACTAAACCATACCATTTAGATAACTCCTTGAGCCAAGTAACCTGACTAGGGTCATCCGGAAAACCTGCTACCCCTTGAATAATAATCCCTAAAACAAGTCCCATTAAAGTACAGATAATCATGCGCATTGAAAATTTGACTTTCTTTTGCTGCATTCTAAAAACCACTACAAACAAAAGAATGAGGAAACCCATAAATAACAAAGTCCTCCCATCCGTAATGAGTAAAAATTGTGATAAAAATGTACTGTCTCTCATTTAGTTTGTCCTCCTTATTTACATACGTTTCCTGCTACATTAAGCACATCCCATGTTCGAGCAAAAGGGGGTGCATAACAAAGATCTAATAAACCTAACTCCTTGGTAGTAAGCCCTGCAAAAATACAGGCTGCTAATACATTGGTACGTTGTACGGCATCCTTATAGCCAACTACTTGCCCTCCTAAAAGCTTATAGGTGTCCTTTTCATAGATGAGTTTCACATAAATCTTATTACCGCCTGGATAATAATTGGTTTGATTTCTGTCCTCTATAAAGGCCACTTTATAATCAAAGCCTTCTAATCCAGCTTCTTCTTCTGTTAAGCCTGTTCGTCCCGCCTCCATACCAAGTACCTTAATACAACTAGACCCTAAAGAGCCTTGGAAAGCTATCTCTTTGCCTGCCAAGTTTTCACCTACAATACGCCCTAATTTATTAGCACCTGTGGCTAGTGGCACATAAATCGGCTTCTTCATGAGGGCATGCCAAATCGTTGCACAGTCTCCTGCTGCATAAACGCCTTCTATGGATGTTTTTCCTTCTGCATCCACTACAATGGCTCCATTAGGAGCGCGCTCAATAGTGGTATGCTCTAGAAAGCCTGTATTGGGTTTAAAACCTATGGATAAAATAACAGCATCCGCCTCTAATGTCCTCTTATTTGTTATAACCTTCTCTATCTTTTCTGTCCCTTCAAAACGGATAACTTCTTCATTTAAGTAGAGGTCTACTCCTTGTCCCTTGAGCTCTTGTTCTAAAATGGAAGTGACTTCTGCATCCATTACTTTTTTCAAAATACGGTCTTCTCTTTCTACAATCTTGACTTCCTTTCCCATATGTTTAAGGGCTTCCACTACCTCAATACCGATAAACCCTGCACCAATCACAACCACCTTTTTACACTTTTCTTCTCTTAGTAGTGCTCTCAGCCCGACACCATCATCCATACTTTTTAAAGTCCTAATGTTTTTAAGCCCAATCCCTGGAATAGGTGGAATAATGCTACTAGCTCCTGTAGCAATAAGAAGCTTGTCATAATAATCTTCAAAAATTTCTTGGGTTAAATGATTTTTGACTTGAAGCTTTTGGGTAGAAAAATCAACATCTAAAACCTCATGCTCTGTTTGTAAATCAATACCGCTCTTTTGAAAAGCCTCTTTTGACCTAGCAATCATTTCTTGTTTATCTTCAAAAAAACCACCTACATAATAAGGAAGCCCACAGGCTCCAAAGGATACACTATCTGTTTTTTCATAAACAACCACCTCATCTTCTGGCTTTAATCTTTTAAGCTTGGCTGCTGCACTCATCCCTGCTGCTACACCACCAATAATAACTACTCTCATCTTGTCACCTCATCGCCTATTTTTCTTGTTAATAAATCTTCAGTTGGTGTTAAATTAACCTTTTTTGTTAAGCTTATACCTTGCTCTTCCTCTAAAAAAAGGCACTAAAAAAGTGTAACCACTCCCTCTCTCTAAGCATGGAGACATTACACTTTGTCTTTAAACATTTCCATTAAACTTTCTAAACAAATTTTCAGTTTATAAGTTTGATACTGCCTTCTTACTCAATTAGTATAACCTAAATCTGGGATTATATCAAGTTTTATCCTTTACTTATACCTCTTCAAAAAGTTTTTCTCCTAAGCTTATAAAGCTTCTAAGAATAATCACTAGCTTAATATCCATTTTTTCTCCCTTTTCTAAAAGTACCTTAGCTTCCTCTCGGGATAAAAGAAATGCCTCGATTTCTTCATCTGCTTCTAAATAGGTTTTCTGTAGCTCTCCCTTGCACGTACAATACATAAAAGCAACAGATTCATCCGTTAGGCCAGGTGAAAGATAGGTTTTGTCTAAACTTAATGTTTCCAAAACGCGTACTAATTCTAAGCCTGTCTCTTCCTTTAATTCTCTTCGAAGCGTCGTCTCACGATCTTCCCTAGAATCAATGAGTCCTGCAGGCAACTCATAAATATAATCATTAATAGGCACTCTAAACTGTCTAATAATAACGATTTTATGTTCTTCCTCATGATAGGCTACAATAACCACCGCATCAGTGGCATCTGTTTCCCCCTTTAAATAAAGCTTTCTCAAGTCCTCCTCCTTTTTACGAGAAGCTACCATCCAATGCTTTTCTTGTCCTAGTTTATTCTGATAGGCCACATCATATAGCCCTAAAAAGCGTGTTTTTACTAAGGCTGTTACTTCTAGAATTTTGCTCTTACTCAATCTCTTCCACTCCCTTTTCTTTTCTCTTTGTTATGGCATGACTTATTATAGCAGCACTCATTTTTATAACCTAGCTTCCTATGTACCTCATCCTCATTAAGGTGTATCACTCTTCTTTAAACATAATAAGCCCATAGGTTTAAATGTTCTCTAATGCCTCCTATAGGCTTATCTTCTTATTTTGCCTTAAAGTGTTCTTTTAGAGCCTACTCCCATTATCTACCCAGTCTTTTGCTTCTAAAACCATTTCTTCTCCAGGTAAAGCCACCTTTGAATGGGGTAGTTGCTCCTTTACATTGAGAATGGCTGCTGTAGCTTCACTGCGAATAGGTTCTTTATTATTTAGCCTTTTATTATTTTCACCAGTAAGAGGTTTGGCTATAGGGGCTCTCATCTTGCTTGTCATCCTTCCTATTGTTTTTTCCTCTTAGTATGTGACTCTTTTTAAAAAACATACCTTTCTTGCATAGAATAGACCTTATATCTAAAAAGCCCATTCTCCCTCTTTAAAAAGATAAAAGCTCTCTCCCTTTTCCGTAAAACCTTCTATACTTAAATGAGGACCCCCTACCATAAAATCTTCATGAATGATAGAGGTATTGGCGCCATGAGCTTCTAGTTCTTCTTCTGTCATGGTCGTTCCTCCCTTTAATGTAGTAGGATAACTATTCCCAAAAGCAAAATGGCACGAAGCATTTTCATCAAATAAGGTATTAAAAAAAAGCATGCCTGTACCAGAAACAGGGGAACTATGAGGAACGAGAGCCACTTCACCCAGATAAGAGGCCCCTTCATCTGTTTCAAGTAATTTTTTAAGTAGTTCTTCTCCTTCCTCGGCCTGACAAGCTACTACTTTGCCCTTTTCAAAGGTCAGTACAAACTTATCAATTATATTTCCACCGTAACTAAAGGGTTTAGTAGAGGCTAAGGTACCATTGACACCATACTTAGAGGGCATTGTAAAGATTTCTTCAGTTGGCATATTGGCCACAAAGTAAATACCTTTTGAGCTATTTTCTCCTCCACCTTCCCAAATATGTCCAGGTGGAAGTTCTACCCAAAGGTCCGTTCCTGGTGCCTTATAATGAAGCTTGCAAAGCTTCTTTTCATTTAAGAAGCGACACTTTTCTTCAAGACGGGCTACATGCTCCTTCCAAGCTTGTACAGGGTCTTTTTCATGAATACGTGTGGCTTCAAAAATTTTATCCCATAAGAGCTTTTCACCTTCTTCTTCTGAAGCATGTGGAAAAAGCTTTTTGCTCCATAGAGGGGTAGGAATCGAAACCACACACCAAGGCACATCCGAATTGCTCATGTATTTACGAAAAGTAGCTAGAGCCTTTCCTGCTGCCTTTTGAGCTGCTACTATTTTGTTGGTGTCCACTCCCTTTAATAAATCTGGATCACCTGCACTGATACTAATAAAAGCCGCATTTCTTTCTGCTAACTCTGTTAGCCCTTGGGCGATCCAACTTGGATATTCCTCTAAAGCTTCTTCTGAAGCAGAGTTATAAGTGATTTTAGTCATTTGTTCATCACTATATTCTACAAAAACGCGTTTGGCCCCTACCTCATAGGCACATTTTGCTAATTCTCTTGCAAAATAAGCCCCTTCTAAAGGTGTCCGAATCATAAGGTACTGTCCCTTTTGAATATTAACACCTACTTCTACTACTAGTCTCGCATAGCTCCTTAGTTTTGCTTCAAACATCTGTATTCTCCCTTTTTAGTTATTCTGCTATAAATTGATTAAGACTATTATTATAAACATACCCTACCTTTTTTAATCGGTCACTAAGCTCTTCTATACTTTGATTGTAACTTTTACAAAGGTCCTCTAAAGAACTGGCTTCATCTCTTAATTTCATATTCACAATACTTAATAATAAATAAGGATCTTTTGTATTGAGCATCTTCTCTTCTCCCCTCTTTTTTTCTTCTTAGTATCTAGCATTTTTTATATTTTATTATATAAAGATGAATATTTTTTGTAAACTTTTATTTTTTATTCAACTTGTGTTTTAAAAGGATTTTGCTATAATAGGACTATCACTATAGACCGTTGGCAGAGTAGATATAAGTGCGTTAAGTGCTAGTTGGACGGGAAGTTGCCACTAGACGAAAAATCTTCAATGATTTGCGGTACTTATATCGCATTCCGCTGCCAGTGCAGCGCTTCTTTATCTTAAGCCTAAAATCTTAGTAGGTTTAAGCTTTTATTTGCAAAGGAGTTGCTCTATGAAAAATAAATTACAAACAAAAGATACTGTATTACTTGGACTATTTATCAGTCTTAAAATTATACTTGCTCGTGTGGCTCAAATTTCACTCTTTAATAATTTCTTACGTATTACCTTTGGCTTTATCGTAACTGGCCTTACGGCTTATCTTTATGGCCCCTGGGTTACTTGTGCCATGGGCGTCGCTGCAGACCTTTTAGGCTTTTTCTTATTTCCTCAGACGGCCCCTTTTTTCCCAGGTTATACCTTAACCGCAGCTTTAGGTGGTTTTACTTATGGTTATTTTATGCATTATAAAAAAACAAAAGGAAAGATTAGCCTACCTCATATAGTTATGGCAAACAGTATTGTTAACCTTTTATTTCATGGTTTCTTAAACACATACTGGTTAAGTCTTACTAATGGAAAAGCCTTTATGGCTCTCTTACCTTTACGTCTTGTGAAGAATGCTGCTATGATTCCTATCGAGTGTGCTATTTTGTATTTTACCTTAAAGTACCTCACTGTACATCTTAATGCTTTTCGTACAAAAGAGGCTTAGTAATCACTCCGATTAAGTTTTCTTTTTTATAATGTAAAAACCAACAGTCCATAGTGAAAAAGACAAGGTTTTTGTCTAAAAATAAAAGCTCCTATCCTCATTTAATAAGGCTGGGAGCTTTTGCTTTTTAGCTTACTCTTCATTTACACTTCTCCTACACTATTAGGTTGTAACCTATTTACAAATTTAATTTTTAATACCTAATCGCATATAGGATTTTACCTTATTGGTACGATGTTGATGGGCTACATCTCCTTCTAAGGGGAGCTGAATATAAATTTTGCTACCTACTCCTTGTTCACTTTCAATGCTTACTTTGCCATGATGACTTTTTACTATTTTCTTAACGATTGTAAGTCCTAATCCACTTCCTTCATATATTTCCCTACTCTTATCTCCACGATACATACGGTCAAAAACATAAGGCAAGTCTTCTTTAGCAATACCTATTCCCGTATCTTCTATGGTAATGATACAATGCCTTTCCTTCACACTGGTAGTCACCTTGATTTCTCCCTTATCCTCTGTAAACTTAAAGGCATTGGAAAGAAGGTTCATCCAGAGTTGTTTGATAGCATCCTTATCTCCTAAAATCATCATATTCTCTGTTTCTTCTACATTAATGCTATATTTGATTTTCTTCTCATTGGCAATGATTTTAAAGCTATTAAAAACCTCACGAATACTTTGATTCAATGGAATAGGTACAAAATCTATCTGTTCAGCCTTCTCCTCCACATTTTTAAGCATATCAAGATTGCTTAAAAGTTTTCCAAAACGTACCACTTCTTTATAGAGCATTTGCATTTGCTCATCATCAATGGGATAAATACCGTCAATCATAGCTTCTAGATTACTTTGTAAAATATGAAGGGGTGTACGAATTTCATGGGATACATCAGAGATTAACTTCTTACGAATGGTATCTTGCTTCTCCAGTCGTTCTGCCAAATAGTTCATACTATACCGAAGTGTTTCAATCTCTTGGATATGACTAGGTCTTGTATATCTAGCCGTCAACTTGCCATCTGCAAGGTCCATAGATGTTTTGGCTATGCCATAAATATGAAAGGTAAACAACTTAGATATACCTAAACCTGCTGCTATGAAACAACCTAATATTAAAAAAGAGCACCAAAGAGTAGCTTCATTCATAGCCGCTTGAAACTGTAAACCACTTTCTGAAATGAGTAAGGAAGGATAATACCCTATACGTACATAACCAATTAAACGCCCTTCTCGATCATATAAAGAACGGTCTTCAAAACGGTAGTTTTTGTTATTCAGGCGAATCCATTTCTTATCAAAATCCTTAATACTATAATGGAGTTGTTCTTGGGTAGTCCCCCAAATTAACTGCTTATTACAATCCAAAATAGAAATAGCAAAGTTCCCCATATAGGTTTCTACCACTAACTTTTCGTCTAAGTTATACTTCCAACCACCATTCTCATACAGGTCCTCTACTATATCTACAATAACATCTCCTGCTTGCTGAATATTTTTTTCAATGTAATTTTCAAAATTCCTTTTAATAGAAAAATTAACCATCAAGGAGGTTGCTAAAATAACAATAAGTCCTAGCGAGGCTAAAATACCAAATAGTTGCTTTCGAATAGAAATCATAAGGTATCTCCTTCAAACTTATAGCCAATACCTGTTACCGTTTTAATATACTTTGGATTTTTTGTATCCTCCTCTATTTTTTTTCTTAAGTTCTTAATATGCACATCTATGGTGCGATCAAAACCATCAAAATCAATGCCCATAACAGCTTCTATGAGCTGGTCTCTTGTAAAAACCCTACCTGGTGAAGCCGCTAACTCATAAAGGAGCTCAAATTCATTAGGTGTAAGGGCAATTTCTTCATTATTTACTTTTAGAATACGTTCTTCTAAATAAATTTTTAATCTTCCTTTATCAAAAATAAGGGTATCTTTACTTTCCTCCCGTTGTATTCTCATATCTAAAGCTTTTACTCTTGCCACCACTTCTCTTGGACTTACTGGCTTCACTAAATATTCATCAGCACCTAAATGAAAGCCCTCAATTTTACTATCTAAAGTACCACGTGCTGTCACCATAAAAATATAAACATTGGATACTTGACGCATCTCAGCACAAATTTCTTCTCCTTGTATATCTGGAAGCATCAGATCTAAAAGGACAATATCTATCTTTTGTTTATAAAAAGTGTCCAAGCCAGCTCGTCCAGTGTAACACGTAAAAACAGTAAAGCCTTCTTTTTCTAAATATTTTGTCATGATATCTGCTACACGTTCTTCATCTTCTATTATTAATATATTCATAAGCTCACTCCTTCTCTATTTTACACCACTTATCATTAGGTAAGCACTTATTCTTATCTTATACCTTTCTTATACTGATTTCTATTATATACATTTTATATGAAGAAAGTTAAAAGCTTTTACTCTTAATAAATGTTTGATTCAAATAATTAATAATATTAATTGTTGATATATTAAGTAAAATACTTTACAATAGTAAATATACTGGCAAAGGGGGACGTTGAAATGAAATATACCTTTGATGATAAAGAGCACTTGATCGATTTTATATGCAACGAGATTATTACTACCGCTGAAGCAACGAGTATGCTTAATTGTTCAAGACAATACCTGGATGAGCTTGTAAGTAAAGGAAGAATTACCCCCATCAAGACCATTAATCGTGTACGTCTCTACTGGCGAAATGATATCATGAATTTGCAAAGTAAAAGAAACACGATAAATAGCTAACTTCTTAAGAAAAGAAGTTAGCTATTTGTTGTTCACCCAATGTTTCATGTTCAAGTAATGCCTGTGTTAATCCTTCTAAAATTTCTATATTCTTCGTTAGAAGCTGTTTTGTTTCTTCATAAAGAAGGGTAAGATGTGTAGAAGCTTTTTCTAAAAGCCATCTATTATCTCTTTCTCTTTCTCCTAATAATACTTCCCAATTGGCTAGTCCCACTTCTTCATCCATGCCATAGCGGATTAAGTAATCTTTAATCAGCCTTGTGGCTTTTTCTAAATCATTGCTTGCCCCTGTTGTGATCCCTTCTCTACCAAAAATAATTTCTTCTGCGGCTCTCCCACCTAAACTAATCTTAATTTGGGTTAAAATATCTTGCTTGGTTAGGTACATTTTGTCTTTTGGAATATTCATACTAAAACCACCTGCACCTTTAGTACTAGGGATAATTGTCACTTTGGTGACACTATTTTCAGGCGCTATAAGCTTTGTCACTACCGTATGCCCTGCTTCATGAAAGGCTGTAATCCGCCTATCCTGTCTATCTACACCACTTCTATCTTTTTTCTCTTTTCCAGCAATCACTGTATAAAAGGCCTCATCTATAGCTGCCTTGGTGATTACCTCTTTCCCCTCTTGAGCTGCTGCAATGGCTGCTTCATTGACTAAGTTTTCTAACATAGCTCCTGTAAAATAAACCGTTTGCTTTGCTAGTTCCTTGAGATGGATCTCTTCACTTAACGGCTTATTCTTCACATGTAGTTGTAAAATAGCTTCCCTTGCTGCAAGGTCTGGATACCCTATTTCAATATGTCTATCAAAACGCCCCGGTCTTAAGAGCGCCTCATCTAACGTATCTAAGCGATTAGTGGCTGCAAAAATAACAATGCCTTCATCCTCTTTAAAACCTGACATCTCTGTTAAGAGGGCATTTAAAGTCTGATCCTTTTCATCATTACTCGTGTGGGCACTTTGGCTCCTTTTCTTACCAATAGCATCAATTTCATCAATAAAAATAACAGCTTTCTTATATTTACGGGCTTCTCCAAAAATCTCACGTACACGACTAGCTCCTACACCCACATAGAGCTGTATAAAGTCAGAGCCACTTACAGAAAAAAAGGGGACATTCCCTTCTTTTGCAATGGCTTTAGCCATTAAAGTCTTACCCGTCCCTGGCGGGCCATAGAGAATAACACCTTTCGGCATTCTGGCTCCTAATCGCCTATATTTATCAGGGTTTTTCATAAAATCAATTATGTCTTGAACCTGCCCTTTAGCTTCCTCATTTCCTGCAATAGAGCCAAAGTCCTGTTGCAAACTACTAGGTTCAATAGGTTTAGAACATAAACTCATACTCCCTTTACCCATGCCTTGTTTTTTTACAGCTTTATAAATCATGACAAATGTGAGAATCATTAAAGTCATGCTAAATATATTTTGAACCACATTAAACTCCGTATGCGTCTTTTCTACAACTTTTACATCCTTTAAGAGGAGCTTCTCCTTAAAACCTTCTGTCCGGGGATGATCTGTCTCATAGAGAATACCCCCTTCTTTAAACTGAAGCTTTGAACCTGTCCCTATTACAACCTCTTCTATTTGGTGCTTATCCACCTTATTGATAAAATCCCTATAAGACACTTGCCGTG
>JAEYNQ010000157.1 GCA_023412455.1 Bacillota bacterium | reverse complement strand
CTTTTCACTAAAAGAGAACATATGGTCAAAAAGACTAAGGCTATCACATATTTGGTCCCTAATAGAGGAGCAATAAAAATAACCGCATAAAGTCCATATTCTACCTTATAAAAAATCATGAAGCTGGCTGTAAAGCCTGCTACTAAAACGACTGCCATAAGAGGTCCTATTTGAGCCCCCATAAGGGCGGTAAGTAAACCTAAGCCTATTCCATAAAGGAGATGACGTCTTCTATTTTGAGGGGTATAAAAACTAAAATCGATTTTAAAAGCTAAAAGATATAAAATTCCTTGCATCACCTTGCTATGCTCAATAATACGCATGCCATCTCTATTTATAAGGATGGCTATAGCACCTACTATAAGAAGAGCTAACACTACATATTTATTCAATCCTCTATGTAGCAAAGCATAGAGCCCTGTAAAGCTTACCAAAAAAGCCCCCATTAAGTTGGTATTTAAAGAAAACACACTATGGATATAGTGACGTATTTCCTCCAAGACAGAGCTGTCCCGTACGCCTTTAAAGGAAAGCTTATTGCCTATCCCTTCCAACATTTTAAAAGGCAGATAAAAAAGCTTATACACTTTGCTTTGCGTATAATCCCGTCTTTTCCCTTCTCCAAATAATAAAGAATAAAAGAAGCTATTTAAAAATAACCTTTCCAGAAAACCATAAAAAGCACTTAGTACCTTATAAAGATAACTGTCCTTATAAAGCACCCATAGATAAAGCAACATTGAGCCAAAAAGGCTATTTTCCATTTATTTCACCTCTCTTTAGTTTTGCTTGAACAAAATCAATAAATTGCCACACGGCAGAAACCTTTAGTAAGATACAGCTTACAAAATACACAACAATCCCCACACCAGTAGGTACCAGTACACCCAAGGGTGCCCCTTCAAAAAGCCCTCTTATGGCAAATACTGCGCCTCCCATCAAAGTCACCGCTAAGGCAATCTTTCCTAAATCGATAAACTCTTGCCTCTGCCCAAAATCTCCCAATTCCTTACTCATCCAAATCAGGTTCAAAATAGCTGTGATCATATAACCAAGAGCAATAGCAAAACCTAAGCCGATGATTCCCATATAACGGGATAAAATAACACTTCCTACAATATTTACACCCATTCCAATCATAGCCGTATACATAGGCGTTTTAGAGTTTCTAAGGGCATAAAAGATTTTATTGAGGATTTCATTGTACGAATGGGCTAACATCCCAAAGCTACATCCCATAAGAGCCGTAGCAGTAAGGGCTGAGTCTGCCGCTGTAAAATTCCCTCTTTCAAAGGCTAACCTTACAATAGGAAGAGCCAATAAAATCAGTCCTACCATAATAGGTGCCATAATAAAGGTAATGATAATAAGAAGTAATCCACGCATCTTCTTGATCTCATCTTTTCGTCCTGAAGCCTCTGCCTTTGCCAGATAAGGAAAGCTCAAATTTGAGGCTACAAAGGCAAAAACACCTGTAATCACTATATAAAGCTTATTGGAATAGCTTAAGGCCGTAAAAGCCTTTCCTCCATTTAAATAAGAAGACATTCGTAAATTAACAAGGGAAGCTACTGGTGGTGCCCAGGAACTAATGAGAATCGGCACCGCCAACTTAATGGCCATTTTCATCTCTGGTGTATTCAGTTGAAGGGTTGGCTTATACTTAAATTGAAACTTTTTTAGATAAGGGGCTTGGATAAAGGCTTGTGCAGCCCAAGCAATAACCCAAGTAATAGCTAGCCCAAAAATACCTCCCCTTTTGATAAAGAAAATAAAATAAACAATAAGAATGATATTAAAAACTACACTCAACATGGAAGTGATATAAAACTCACCATTGGAGTTTAAAATACCTACAAAAACATAGGTGAGTCCTGTAAAAATAATCATTCCAAACATAATACGCGACAAGCTAATGGCTAGCTCTGTAGTTGGCGCGTCTATTCCTGGTGCAATAAAGCCAATGAGCCACCTATTAAAGAGTAACCCAAAAAAGGTAAGAAGAAGAGTGACAACCAATACCCCATTGACATAGTCATTGGCAAACTTCATGGCCTTTTCCTTATTCTCTTTTGTTAAAACAGAGTTGTAGATGGGAATAAAAGCGGCTGTTATAACACCACCAATCACTACATCAAATAACCTCAAAGGCACCTCTGTAGCTGCTGTAAAGGCAGTAGCTTGTGGGCCTGTGGCATAAACTGCGGCGAGAATCATATCCCGAACCAAACCTAATACTTTTGCAAGTATGGTGGTAACGGCCATAAACCCTGCTGTTTTAATGGTCTTACTATAATCCAAATTCTTCACTCCTCATTATTTGTAGGAAGCTATGAGCCTAATAACTTCTTCTGTATTTTTCTTAGCTAATCTCTCTAGCTCCATTTTTTGACCTTGTAATTCCTTTTGAAGACTCTGGCGGTTTTCCCATACTTCATTAATCACTGCTAAGAGCTTGTCCTTTTTAAGCTCCTGTACCTCTCCTGCTGAATACTGGTGAGTATAACGCAAAAGCCCTTCTACCTTAGGGTCATAAACAATGCCTACAATGGGTACACACATAGAGACAGCATAAATAAGGGCATGAAGGCGCATGCCAATCATTAGGTCAGAGGCCTTAATAAGTGCCAATAGCTCAGTGATATGATAATCCTTTTTTAAAAGATAGCTAGGTGTCTTCATTTGATCAGCTACCTTTTGGCATACTTCTAAATCTTGACTAAGCTGTAAAGGGGCTAAAAGAATCTGTGCCTCATATTTCTCAGCCAGCTCATCAGCTACCTCTGCCAGTACAGTGGTATACGCTTCTACACAATCACCCCAAGGACGTACAGATAGGGTAATTAAAGGTTTCCCTTCCTCTAGACCAAGCTCTTTTATAAGCTTTTTAGCCTTATCACCTGTTACTTCTTTTAAGGTCATAGCAGGGTCAGCTGTTACCTCTATACGTGGTGTACGAATACCTAAGCTTTCTATTTCCTCCTTAGACATAGGTTCCCTCAAGGTAATGAGTTCTACTTTATCTAATATCTTCTTACAAAGCTTACGATTCTTTTCTTCTTTAACAGGGCCTATGCCATTGGCATAGAGCATAACTCTTACCTTTAAAAAATGGGCAAGACGAATAAGTCCCAAATAATAAAGAAGGGAACGGGTACTGGTAACATCTTGTATGAGACTTCCTCCCCCACTGATGAAAAGGCGAGACTTTCTCATCACCTTAATAATCTGAAACATATTAAAGCGTGAAATAGACTCTACCCCATAGATCTCTTTTGTTTTTTCGGGGGTTTTAGAAAGTACAGTGATTTTTATCTGAGGATTGGCTCTCTTGAGCTCCTCGATCATTCCTAATAATATGGCATCATCACCACTGTTGCGAAAGCCATAAAACCCTGATATTAATACATCGATCATCTTGTAAAACTCCTAACTTGACTCATTTGGCTAGTGGCCTATTCTCTTTCTCAGGTACTCAAGGCTTTAATCCTTAAGTACTCTTTCGTAAACAGCCAGATTATCATTTGTCATTTTACTTACAGAGTAGTATTTCTCTACTATTTCATAACCATACTCTCCTAACCCTTTTCTTTCTTCTGGGCTAAGAGCCAAGAGCTTTTCTAAGTCTTGCTTTAGGAGACTTGGCTCACTGCTTCTTTCTCCTCGGCAAGTAAAGTTAGAAGCTTTTGCTGTTTCCCATTTACCTTCATCAAAAACTCCAATATAGCCTTCATTGCCTGCTACAAGGGTTGGGCACTTGGCTGCCATTGCCTCAAGGGCAGCTCGGCTTACACCTATGAAAAGGTCTGCTAGAGCCGTAAACTTATTAATATCTGTCCGAGGCCCTCCTAATACAATGAAGTGAACTCCCAATTTCTTATTTATGGCTTCTACCTTCGCCTTGATATTTTCAAAGTCATTTCCTCCCCCCACTACAACCATCTGTAGGTCGGGGTGAGCTTTATAAAGTTCTGGGGCAATCTCTAAAAGCTGGTGTACCACCAAACTCCTATCTTCATCTAGACGACTAATATATACAAGCTGTGTCTTACTTTTATCAAGACCCAGCTCTTTTACAATATCCTCATGGGGAATTTTGGGACTAAAGCGTTCTGTGGAGATCCCATTGATGGTCACCAGGATACGCTCTTCAGGTATTGCATAATTTTTCATTAAATATTGCTTGATGTCCTCACTGACAGCAATGGTCTGCATCCCCCAATCCGTAGTGACACGATAAATCCATGCTGTATTAAATACCCAGTGAGCCGAGGTCACAAAAGGAATCCCTGTCTCCTTATGAATTTTCCCCAAAATAAAGCCTGGAATACGGGCATGGGCATGAATAATATCCATTTTTTCTTCCTTTATAATACGTTTTAACATCCAATAGGATTTCCACATATTGAAAGGATTTTTATTATGAAGGGGTACTTTAATATGCTTAATCCCTTCCTTTTTTAAATCCTCTTCAAACCTTCCCCCATTGGAAACTAATATAGGAATGTGCCCTGCTTTCTTGAGGCCACAAGCTAATTCTAAAACATGGGTTTCAACCCCACCAATATCAAAGCTCATTAATGCCAATAAGATTCTTTTACCTGTCTGCACCTTATTCATCCTTGTAATTATAGATTTAGGTTTTAGGTGTACCTATAAACACATGATTTTATTTATAAAACTTTACCTTGTATTATAGCACACACAGCCTATACAAATCTACCTTGTAATACTATTCCTATAAGGGGCCTACGTCAAAAAAGCCTCTCCAAATTTTGCCTTTTTGGGGCTAGTGTATAAAAAGCTGGAAAAAAGTAAAGCAAAAGAAGACTCTAGTTCCTATGAATCAACTAGAGTCTTCTTTTGCTGTGGTATTTATTGGGGTGTGGTAGTTATTTTGCCATTCACTTAAGTCTACTCAATTATTAGGAAAGGGCTACGTCCACTGAAGTATGCTTTACCACGTCCGTCGGGGAAAGGAAATCTCTTCCGGCTTCTTATCTCCCCCCGCTGGAAAACGCTCCTCTACGAAGGAAGCCTCCAGAGTTTCCCTTCCCCCGCCTATCCCTCAAAAAAGGATGAGTAAGGTAAATTAACGTTTTCACACTTATTGTCCGTACATCTACCTACAAAAACCAGGCATATAAGTAAATTTACTTTGGCTTAAATCATACTTTTTAGATCTTGTATTTCTTCTATACTTAACTCAGTGATGCTACCAATCATCTCAATATCCATGCCAGTAAGCAACAACTTTTGTGCTACTTCTATGTTCCTCTCTCTTCTCCCCTCTTGTTTACCTTCTTCTCTTCCTGCTTCTCTACCCCTTTGTTCTGCAGAATTGACCATATTAGCCTGATCATGCAATGATTTTTCTCTTGCATAATAAATGCTCATTGCTTCTTCATCACTACTTAAATACTCTAGTTTGCTCTGAGCTTTTTTTATTGCTGCATCCATAGCTACCAACTCCCTTAAAGTATCTTCTGATATATCTTTTTCCAAAAAGGTTAACCATCTTTCGATTGCATTATCTTTATAATTTTTTTCAGCTATTCTTCTATACTTTGGATATTCTAAAAAGTGAATTTCAGCTACATCTGTTAGCATATAGTCTTTTTCTTTATCTTCCCAAAAGTGAAATGATGAATGATAGCCTTTTGTCCCTAAAACTTCAAAATCTAATAAGTTTATTGTAATGACTCGTGGCAGTTTGGCATAATCATCTCCTTGCTTAATGCCACTAATATATAACTTACTTAAATAAAAGATTGTCCTCTTTTCCATATTACCTTGATTAGTTAGTTGCACTTCTATGTCTATTTCTTCACCTTTGGCTGTTCTAGCTCTCACATCTATAATTCCCGTCTTATCTTCTATAAGTTCTTTTGTAAGCTCCTTATTTTCTATGATACAAACCTCTTCTATGGGCTGTGCACACGTACGCTTTAACACCGCATTTAAAAATGATAATAAGATATCTTCATTTCCTTTTTCACCAAACAATTTCTTGAAAATGAAATCGTTGAGTGGCTTAACTTTTCTCATATTCTATACCTCTAGTATTTCTTTCTAGCTTTGACTATGTCTAAAAATATTATACCACAAGAGGGCTCTGGTTCCTATGAATTAACTAGAGCCCCCTATTACGTACTTATTCCGTTATTCTCTTAAGTCTACTAAATCATTAGGAAGGGGCTACGTCCACTAAGGCATGCTTTACCACATCCGTCGGGGAAAGCAAATCTCTTCCGGCTTCTTATCTCCCCCGCTGGAAAACGCTCCTCTACGAAGGAAGCCTCCAGAGTTTTCCTTCCCCCTCCTAGCTCCCTCAAAAAAGGATAAGTAAAGAACACTATCACACCTAAAAGCGAGCAATGATGACA
This sequence comes from Bacillota bacterium, assembly GCA_023412455.1. Classification (GTDB taxonomy): domain Bacteria; phylum Bacillota; class Clostridia; order Lachnospirales; family Cellulosilyticaceae; genus Sporanaerobium. Next base: position 2,178 of record JAEYNQ010000157.1, on the reverse strand, counting down.
TCTATTGGGCTCCATCATTGCTCGCTCATTTTATTTTTTCCCTTTACAACTATCACCATTTTGTGGTTTATGTTTTTTATTTTCTTTAATCTCTGCTTTTGCTTGGTCTGGTGTAAAACTTGCAAATCCTTTTTCTTTCACTTTTCCTACCTCCAAATAAAAAAATATATCTAGACTAGTATGCGAGTAAAGATTTACTCTTATACCTTCAAGCTTATTTTTCTATTTCTTCTTTTTCATCATTCACTTAGTATCCTCTAATATATCTTTTTCTAAAAAGGCTAACCATCTTTCCATTGCATTATCTTTATAATTTTTCTCAGCTATTCTTCTTGCTTTGGATATTCTATACTTCTAGTATTTTTTTCTATGTCTATAAATATTATACCACAAGAGGGCTCTAGTTCCTCTGAATTAACTAGAGCCCTCTATTACGTACTTATTCCGTTATTCTCTTAAGTCTACTAAATCACTAGGAAGGGGCTACGTCCACTGAGGCATGCTTTACCACGTCCGTCGGGGAAAGGAAATCTCTTCCGGCTTCTTATCTCCCCCCGCTGGAAAACGCTCCTCCACGAAGGAAGCCTCCAGAGTTTTCCTTCCCTCGCCTAGCTAGCGAAAAGGGAATTTAAACAGATTTAAGCTATCCCACTAATTATCCAAATAATTAAAGAAGCTCCTCTTGATGGGCTATCTCATAAAGGAACTTCTTACATACTGCTTTTATGTATTTGTTTATAGAGAGTTTACCCAGTATGAGATTCATTAATACGGTCTCTTGTAATCAATCCATAATACTAGCTAACTTATCTATTAAAGCAGAATCATTTGTTTTCCTGATCCACATTTCAAAATCTTCATTTGAAATATCATGGTCACACATAAACATAATAAAATCATCTGTAGTATCTATATTTATTAGTTCTTCCTTTAATTCATTTATAGTCTCTATAATTAAGGTTTCCCAAATCCTCGGCATTTCATTTTTCAATGCATCTGCATCATATTCATTTCCATTCATAGAAATACTTCCTAGTGGTTCACCTTCCCCATAGTAATGTCCAACGGAATAATAGTAATAACTATCCAAAAAACGCTCTACATCCCCTTCAAAATCCAAATCAATTATTTTGAAATCCCCAACGCTATTGTACTTGAAGCCAAATAGACCATTTAATCCATATGGTTCATACATATATTTATACTTTTCCCAATCCTTTTTCATTTCCTCAAACATATGTATATTGTTATATACTAAGGCCACTTCTCCTGTCGAACTATCACAATCAAATACTAAAGCATAGACATCCTTATTTTCTTCTGACTTTACCAATATATCGAGGCCAGTCTTAACTTGTGCTTTAAAATCACTTTTGATTTCATCATAATTCATATTATTCTCCCCATTTTACTTCAAAGTCATCTCATCCTTTATTATTTTCTATCACATCCGGCGAGGGAAGGAAATCTCTTCCGGCTTCTTATCTCCCCCCGCTGGAAAACGCTCCTCTACGAAGGAAGCCTCCAAAGTTTTCCTTCCCCCGCCTAGCTCCCTCTAAATAAAGGATAAATAAGGGGAAGCAAAGCTTTTACACTTATTGTCCATACATCTGCCTACAAAAACTAGGCATATACGTAAATTTACCATAATTTAAATCATACTTTTAAATCTTGTATTTCTTCTATACTTAACTCAGTAATACTGCTAATCATCTCAATCTCCATCCCCGTAAGTAGCAACTTTTGTGCTACTTCTATGTTCCTCTCTCTTCTCCCCTCTTGTTTACCTTCTTCTCTTCCTCTTTGCTCTGCAGAGCTCATCATATTAGCCTAATCATGTAATGATTTCTCTCTTGCATAATAAATGCTCATTGTTTCTTCATCACTACTTAAATACTCTAGTTTGCTCTCAGCTTTTTTTATTGCTGCTTCCATAGCTACCAGTTCCCTTAAAGTATCCTCGGATATATCTTTTTCTAAAAAGCTAACCATCTTTCGATTGCATTATCTTTATAATTTTTCTCAGCTATTCTTCTAAACTTTGGATATTCGTAAACGATCCATCATGAGTACTGGCTTTAAAAATGCCACCCGTTCTGGGTGACACATTTGTTATTGTTCTGTTTTTAGACATTCCTTTGGTAGTGTCTTTGACCATGGTAATAATTCATCTATAAA
>JAEYNQ010000313.1 GCA_023412455.1 Bacillota bacterium | reverse complement strand
GATGATGAAGCGCAGACAATTACGTAAAGAAAAACGCACCTACAACCTAAGAGAACAATTAATGGAGGCATTGGAGATGCCACAGGAGGTTGTGAGTGATTTACCGGTTATTAACTTAGTGGGAGATAAAGAACTGAATATAGAGAATTTTAGTCGACTTGTAGAATACACAGAAGAAATCATTCGTTTAGAAACAAATTGTGGCATGATTTCAATTGAAGGAAAAGCCTTACAAGCTAAGAGTATGACTGCGGAGCTAATGATTATTAAAGGTAAAATCAAAGCTATGACATTTAGTAAATCCTAAAGGAGGAAGGACTTTGTTTGTAGGAATATGGAATTATTTACGAGGGTATGTTATAGTAGAAGTAAGTGGGTTTGCCCTTGAAAGATTCATGAACTTAGCTGTCAATCATGCTGCTTATTTATGGGATATTAAGAAAGAAGAGGGGAAGCTTTATTTTAAGGTGAGTATAGGCGATTTTAAGAAGTTAAAACCCTATGCTAGAAAATCCCATTGTAAGGTACGTATTTATCGTAAAGTAGGTATGCCCTTTAAAGCGTATCGCTATAAAAAGCGAAAGATGTTTACCATAGGGCTTTTCTTATTTATAGCTATTCTTTGGGCACTATCTTCTTTCGTATGGCTTATAGAAGTGGAAGGGAATGAAAAGGTTAATACTTTAGATATTCTTTCTACTTTAGAAGAAGAAGGTTATGGTGTAGGAAAATTTAAACCCAATCTTCAACTAAGACAAGCAGAGGCCATTTTAGTCAATAAATATCCAGAAATTATTTGGACAGGTATTAAATTTCAAGGCACACGACTTGTGGTACAAGTAAGCGAGATGGTGGATAAACCACCCATGCATAACGATAACACGCCGTGTCATTTAGTTGCTAAACGAGATGCTTTAGTAACGTATATTGCGACTTATAAAGGAAGGCCTTATGTAAAAAAAGGTGATATTGTAAAAAAGGGAGAGATATTGGTTTCTGGGCAAATGCCAATGGGTGAAGAGGAGCCGGCCTTGTATACAACCAAAGCCAAAGCTCAAGTCAAAGGGAAAACTTTTTATCGGATGGAAGATACCTATGATCTAGTGCAAATAGAAAAAGTATATACCCAAAGGTCCACTAAGAAAAGAAGTTTAAAGATTTTTAAGCATAAGATAGGGCTTAATCAGTCTAAAAATGATTTCCGTTATAAGGATTCTGTCATTACGCTACATCAGCTAAGTATTACAAACCTTTTTCCTTTACCTTTTGCTATAGAAGTCGAGGAGCAATTTGAATACTATCCTCGTCCTACTCGTATTAGCGAGGAGGAGGCAAAGGAACATTTGACTGTTAAGTTATGGGACAAAATAAGTGAGCAATTAGCTTCTGATGCTATCATTTTAAAAAGAGAAATCATTTTTACTAAAAAGGGAAATGCTATACAAGCAACCTTTCAAGTGCTAGCGGAAGAAGAGATTGGTTATGCAGTAGAATTGCCAAGTGAAGGAGAAACGCAAAGTGAATAAAGTAGAAGAAGAACTTGAAATACCTTCTTATTATATAGCAGGGGTATTTGGACAATTTGACGAACATATAAAATTAATCGAAAAGGATTTAAATGTAAGTGTAGTCTTAAGAAACGATAAAATAAAGCTAACTGGTGAAGAGCGAAGAGTCTCTGAAGCTCAGCGTGTCCTTAAAAAATTAGTTGATTTTTGTGAGCAAGGGGAGAATGTGGATTTGCAAATGGTAAAATATACGATGGATGCCATTAAAAAAAGTCAAGAGGAAGATCTTAAGAAGGTCAATAGTGAAGTAGTGGCTTTAACCTATCTCGGTAAACCTATCAAATGTAAAACAGGAGGTCAAAGCCATTATATTGAACAAATAAAAAAGAAAATGGTAGTTTTTGGTGTGGGTCCAGCAGGTACTGGAAAAACTTATTTAGCTATGGCCATGGCTGTTAATGCCTTCCGAAAAAATGAGGTAAATAAGATTATTCTCACACGTCCAGCTATTGAGGCAGGTGAAAAGCTTGGTTTTTTACCTGGTGATTTACAGAGCAAAGTAGATCCTTATCTTAGACCACTTTATGATGCTTTATTTGAAATCATGGGTCCGGATAACTTTGAAAAGAATATGGAGAAGGGCCTTATTGAAGTCGCCCCTCTTGCTTATATGCGTGGGCGTACTCTTAATCATGCTTTTATTGTACTTGATGAGGCTCAAAATACTACACCTGAACAAATGAAGATGTTCTTAACACGTATTGGGTTTAATTCCAAAGTGGTTATTACGGGTGACCTGACACAAATTGATTTGCCAAATGAAAAGAAAAGTGGACTATTACAGGCAGAACGTATATTAAGTACTGTAGAAGATATAGGTTTTTGCTATTTAGGAAAGCAAGATGTGGTACGTCATCCTATTGTTCAAAAGATAGTAGAGGCCTATGAGGTATTCGAACAAAAAAAGAACCAATAGGTAAAGAGAGATGAAACAGGTAGGGGGCAAAAGATGAAAGAGAAGGGTTATTGGTGGATTGTATTTTTAGTTATTGCAGTAGGTATTACATTTTTCTCCGTTATTACAGGGAATTATTTTGCTAAGAGAGTATCTATTCAGGTGGGTCAAATAGCAGAAGAATCTTATTATGCCCCCTTTTTAGTAGAAAATGAGATGGCCACAGAGAGAAAAAAGGCTGCCCAAGAAAAAAGTGTAGCACCTATTTATAAGTCCGACAGCAAAGTACAAGAAAAAGCTATTTCAGATATGGAGACACTTTTTAACTTTACACAAACCATCCAAACAACAGATATTGCACAACGGCTTAATAAAGCACCTCTGGATGTCCTAAAGGCAAGAGCACCTATTGCTCTTTATAATGAAGAATTTGAGGCCCTTCTAGCTACTGCACAGGAGGAGTTAGGGAACATTAAGGAAAGTTGTATTACCATAGCAGCTCAGCTTTTTCAAGCAGGTATTCAGGAAAATGATAATAAAGAGATAGAAATCAGAAATCTTTTAAGTCAAACAGACCTAAGTGTAGCGCATCAGCGTTTAGCTAAGAGTATTATTTTAGGGGTGATTAAGCCCAATGTAGTACTGGATGAGGTGGCAACACAGGAAGCTAAAAAGCTAGAACGTGAGAGTGTAGAGCCTATTACTATTCTTCCTGGAGAAATAATTGTTGAAAAGGGGAAATTAGTAACAGAAGAAATATATACCTTATTAGAAAAAGTAGGCTATCTAGATACCAATAAAAATGACCGGTATAAGCAATATGTAGGAATTAGCCTCTTGATTGTCTTAGTCATCTATTTTTGGGTGAGCTATAATAAATCCACATGGGATATAAAAAAGCTACAGGCCAAAGAAATTAACCTTATTCTTATTCTTTATAGTCTGTCTATTATGATTGCACGTGTATTAATTAAGGTACCCTTTGTTTATATTCCTCTGAGCATTGCCCCTATGCTACTGGCCATACTTATGGGAATTCCTGTTGCTATTCTTGTAAATGTAGTAATTACTTTATTTAGTGCCCTTATTTTTAAAGGTGATAGTCTATTTATTATTTATTTTATTATTACTGGCATTGTGGATATCCTTATAATTAATCATATGCAAGAGCGTAAAAAGACGATGGTAAGTGCCCTTTTTGCTGGAAGTGTTCAATTTATAGCCTATTTAGCCTTGAAGTTTTTTATCGGAACAGATATTAATATGAGTATTTTAATTGAGGCCAGTATTGCCTTTGCAATAGGACTTGTTTCGGTGGTATTAGTAGTAGGGAGTTTGCCTGTATTGGAGTCTGCATTTGGTTACATTACCCCTATGCAATTACTAGAATTAACTAATCCTAATCAGCCTATTTTAAAACGTCTTCTTTTGGAAGCCACAGGTACTTATTATCATAGCTTATTAGTAGCTAACCTAGCAGAAACAGCAGCAGATGTAATTGGCGCTAACCCTCTTCTAGCCAGGGTAGGGGGATATTATCATGATATTGGTAAGTTGACTTGCAGTAATTACTTTAAGGAGAATCAAGTATTAGGTAACCCTCATGATCAGCTCGATCCTTTTAAAAGTTATGAAATGATTTTGTCCCATGTAACGAGTGGTATACAGCTAGCTGATGAGTATCACCTACCCATTTATATTAAGGAGATGATTATGCAGCATCATGGGACAAGTGTTATGCAATATTTCTATGTGAAAGCTAAAAAGGAAAAGGGAGATTTGGTAAAGGAAGAACAATTTAGTTATAAAGGACCTAAGCCCAAAACAAAGGAGGCTGCTTTAGTTATGTTAGCCGATGTAGTTGAGGCAACAGTCCGTGCCATGCAAGAAAAATTTGGAGCAGACTTGACCATTGAACAAGTTGTGCGTAAAATGATTAAGCAGAAATTGGATGAGGGACAATTAGATGAGTGTGAACTTTATATATCTGATATTGAAAAGATTATTCAGTCCTTTACTAAAATGCTAAAAGGAATGTATCATGAGAGAATACAGTACCCAGAAAGGGATGAAAAATAAGTGCAAGTTTATTTAGAAGATGAGAAGGGTTTTTTTGATACGAATCAGGAGATACTAGATGCAGTTTATAAAGTTATAGCACTTTGTTTGGAAAGAGAGAAAGTACCTTATGAAGCTGAGATTAGTTTAACTGTGGTAGAAAAGGAAGAAATACAACGTATAAATAAAGAATATCGTGAAATAGATAAAGTAACAGATGTTCTTTCTTTTCCTCAAGTTGAAGCATCAGGACAGGGTATAATAGAGTGGGAAGAACTGGATGAGATGGATAATATGAATTTAGATACAAACCAGCTCATGCTGGGAGATATTATTTTGTGCTCAGAGAGAGCCGAGGAGCAAGCTAAAGAATATGGGCACTCTCTTAAACGAGAAATTTGCTTTTTAGTGGCTCATAGTATGTTTCACCTTTTAGGGTATGACCATATGAATGAAGTGGATGAAAAGCAAATGATAGAAAAACAAGAAGCTATTTTACAAGAGCTAAATATTTGTAGATAAGGAAGATGAAGATGGATAATGATCAACTACTATTAGAAAAAGCAAAAGAAGCAATGGCTTATGCCTATGTCCCTTATTCCAAGTTTAAGGTGGGTGCAGCCGTACTAACAAAATCTGGTAAAATTTATACAGGATGTAATATTGAAAATGCCTCTTATGGTGCCACCAATTGTGCCGAACGTACAGCTATTTTTAAAGCTGTGTCTGAGGGGGAGAGAGAGTTACTTGCTATTGCTATAGTGAGCAGTTCGGGTAAAGTAACATATCCTTGTGGTATTTGCCGTCAGGTTATTGCAGAATTTATGGATCAAGGAACGTTTATTTTTGAAGATCAAGATGGCAAAATCCATAAGATGCCTCTTGAGACAGTATTTCCTTATATCTTTAATAAAAAGGACTTACCAAATGAATAGAAGTAACGGAGGAAAAGATGAAGACAGCATTTAAATCAGGTTTTGTATCGATTATCGGAAGACCCAATGTAGGGAAATCTACTTTGATGAATTGCCTTATTGGTGAAAAGATTGCTATTATGTCCAATAAACCCCAGACAACACGTAATCGTATTCAAACCATTTTGACGACAGAGCAATTTCAAGCCATTTTTATTGATACACCAGGTATTCATACACCTAAGAACAAATTAGGTGAATACATGGTTAAAGCAGCCATAACGACTCTCAATCAGGTGGATGCCATCTTTTATTTAGTAGAACCAGAACCTCATATTGGCGTAGGGGATAAGGAGATTATTGAAAGGCTAAAAACCATTGATACACCTGTTTTTCTCTGTATTAATAAAGTGGATAGTGTCTCCCGAGAAGAAGTACTTAAGACTATTGATTTCTATCGTGAAGCCTATGAATTTGCAGAGATTATTCCCATTTCAGCTTATGAAGGGACTAATGTAAAGGCTATTTTAGATTGTTTACCTGGGTATTTGCCAGAAGGGCCTCGCTTCTTCCCAGAAGATATGATTACCGATCAACCTGAAAGGCAGATAGTGGCTGAAATGATACGAGAAAAAGCCCTTCATCTTTTAGATAAGGAAATTCCACATGGCATTGCTGTTGAAATAGAGACCATGACAAAAAGAAAAGGGACAGACATTGTAGATATTGAAGCCACTATTGTTTGTGAAAGGGAATCCCACAAACGTATAATTATTGGTAAAAATGGACAAATGATTAAAGAAATTGGCTCAAAAGCACGTTTTGATATGGAACGTTTACTAGGCTCAAAAGTTTATTTGACCCTTTGGGTAAAAATCAAGAAGAACTGGCGTGATAGTGACTTTTTAATTAAAAACTACGGTTACAATAAACGGGAGCTAGATGAATAACCCTGTCAAGGGTTTAGAAGTTGGTAGATTTTTTGTAGGATAGAAAGTTTAAAGTTGCATACCTTAACTATAACTATATTCTATAGGGGGTCTTTCAAATGCTACAGGAACTATGGCGTTGTTTTGAAACAACAGGTGATATTAACTTGTATTTAGGTTTTAAAGAATATGAAAGTTTGTATTATAGTAGAACGGAGCAAAAGGCTCAAAAGTCTGTTCGAGAAGTGGAAGAGATCGTGTGACAATAAAAACAAAAGCATTAGTTATAAAAGAATATATTGTAGGAGAGAGTGACAAATACGTCACTCTTTTTACAAAGGAATTAGGGAAGATTCAAGTGTTAGCCCCTAAAGCAAAAAAATACAATGGTGGCCTTGCTACAGGAACCCAGCTCTTTGTCTATGGGGAATTTATGCTTACCCAGTACAAGGATACATATCGTCTTATCAATGTGGATATATTAGAAATGTTTCATGATTTGAGAAACGACCTATTGTGTCTGACCTATAGCAGCTATATTGTAGAATTTATATCTGCGGTTACACAGGAGGGTTTAGTGCAGGAGGATTTACTTCTTTTGACTCTTTTAACACTGAAGAGTTTAGAACCAGATGAAAAGAGATTAAGGTTAGTGAGGCGTATTTTTGAATTAAGGGCCTTGTGTCTTTTAGGTTTTATGCCTCGAACAAGTCACTGTGTAGAATGTGAAGAAGGTTTAGTAGAAGAAGAAAATGAAAGTTACTTTTTTGACTCAGAAGCAGGAGGGATTCTTTGTAAGACGTGTTACAAACACTACCCTAAAGCCATTAAAATAACTTTTGGAACACTTTATACACTGCGCTATATAGAAAGTGCTCCTTTTGAAAGACTTTTTAAATTTAGGCTGAGTGATAAGATTTTAAAAGAGTTAGAAAAAGTGTGTGAGGATTATAGGCCATATTATATAGATAAACATTTTAAAACTTTAGATTTTATTTCCAAGTTTCATCAATTAGAAAAGAAATAAGTGAACTGCTTATTTCTTTTTTTATGACTTAAAAGGTAAAGGAAATAAATGTTTAAATAGGTGATAAATATGCTATAATAAATAGAATTAGAGGAGTGAAATAGCAAGGAATATTTCAGAATGAGGTGTAAGATGAAATCGAAATTACTTTTATTTGATGGTCATAGTATGGCCAATAGAGCTTTTTATGGCGTCCCCCTATTGACTAACAAGGAGGGCATTTATACCAATGCCGTGTATGGTTTTTTAAACATTCTATTAAGTATTGTTGAAAAAGAGAAACCTGATTATCTAGGGGTTACTTTTGATGTAAGTGCCCCTACTTTTAGGCATGAGTTTTCAGCAGATTATAAAGGGAATCGTAAAGGAATGCCACAAGAGCTGAGGCCTCAAATTCCTCTTATTAAAAAAGTGTTAGAAGCTATGCACATTCATATGTTGGAAAAGCCAGGATTTGAAGCAGATGATTTGTTAGGTACCTTAGCTAAAAAAGGTGAGAAAGAAGGCATGCAAGTGGTCATCGTTTCAGGTGACCGGGATCTCTTCCAAATCACAAGTGAGGCTATAGAGATTAAAATTCCACGTACTAAAAAAACGGGAACGGAGATTGAAAGTTTTTTTGCCAAAGACGTAGAAGCGACCTATGGTGTGACTCCTATGCAATTTATTGATGTCAAAGGTCTTATGGGAGATGCCTCAGATAATATAAAAGGTGTACCTGGTATTGGTGAAAAGACGGCTGTTAAACTTATACAAGAATATGGAAGTATCGAGAATCTCTTAGAACACGTAGAAGACTTGAAGCAAAAAAAGTTAAAAGAAAACCTCATAACTTATGCACAAGATGCAAGAGATAGTAAAATGTTAGCCACTATCATTTGTGATGTATCTTTGGACTATAGTTGGCAAGACTTTAAGTATGACTTGACCTTAGATGAAGAAGCCTATAATCTTTTAAAGGAATTAGAGTTTAAATCTCTTCTAAATCGTTTGCCTCGTGGTCAACAACAGGAAATCAAAGAAGAAGAGACTCTACTTATTAAAAGATGGCAAGCTTCTGACCTAAAAGAATTTATGCTTACTTCAAAAGGAGAAGAAGTAGGTGTGACTTATTTTATAGAAGAAAAATTATGGGGGTTTGGACTAGCTACTTCCAAGGAAGTCATTTATTTAGAAGTAGCTCCTGAAGATACGGAAGTAAAGAGTTTGCTTCAAAGCTTTTTTAAAGATGAAAAATGGTCTAAAATTGTGCATGATAGTAAAACCCTAAGGCATAAATTATATAATGAGGACATGTTTGTAGAAGGAGTGGTCTTTGATACTTTTATTGCTGCTTATTTACTATATCCTACAGAATCTTCCTATGATTTAGATGTATTAGAGGAACACCTATTAGGGACAGAACGACTGGCTTCTCTTGAAAGCGTTTTAGGTAAAGGGAAACTACAAAAGGGTTGGTCTGACCTTGAAGAAAAAGTACGTCAAGATTACTTTGGAAAAACAGCAGCTCTTTTACAACAGTGTCATCCTCTTTTGCAAGAAAAGATGGCAGAACAAGAAATGACTTCTCTTTTTTATGACATTGAAATGCCCCTTATAGAAGTCTTATTTAGTATGGAAATTGAAGGGATTTCAGTGGATAGGGCTTGTTTAGAAGCTTATGGTAAAGAGTTGGATGCCTTAATTGAAGGCCTAACGCAAGATATTTATAAAGAAGTAGGTGAGAGCTTTAATATTAACTCTCCTAAACAGTTAGGACTTATTCTTTTTGAAAAACTAAAACTCCCTGTTGTTAAAAAGACAAAAACAGGTTATTCTACGGCAGCAGAAGTACTGGAAGCGTTACAAAAGGATTACCCTATAGTAGCTAAAATACTAGAGTATCGTCAATATATTAAGCTGAAATCTACCTATGTGGATGGACTGATTGCTGTTATGGATCAAGACCATAAAATTCATTCTACGTTTAATCAGACTATTACTGCAACAGGACGTCTCAGTAGTACAGAGCCTAACTTGCAGAACATCCCTGTAAAGTTTGAGATGGGAAAAAGGATTCGTGGCATGTTTATTCCTAAATCAGAGGACTATGTATTTTTAGATGGGGATTATTCTCAAATAGAGCTACGGGTATTAGCCCATATGGCACAAGATGAAACACTGATTCATGCTTTTAAAGAAAAAATGGATATCCATACACTTACAGCTTCCCAAGTATTTCATGTGCCTTTTGAAGAAGTAACAGCCTTACAACGCAGTAATGCCAAAGCTGTTAATTTTGGAATTGTCTATGGTATTGGTGCCTTCTCTTTAGCGGAGGACTTAAAAATCACAACGAAAGAAGCACAGAAATATATAGATGGCTATTTTGAGAAATATCCTCAGATTAAAACCTATCTGGATGAGACCATTTCTTTTGCCATGGAAAAGGGGTATGTGACCACATTGTTCCATCGCAAAAGAGAAATCCCAGAAATATTAGCTAGCAATTATAATATGCGGGAGTTTGGCAAAAGGGTAGCTATGAATACACCCATACAAGGGACCTCAGCAGACATTATAAAAATTGCCATGGTAAAGGTTTATGAACGACTTAAGAAAGAGAAGCTTCAATCAAAAATTCTTTTAACGGTTCATGATGAGCTTCTTATTGAAGCCCATGTAACAGAAATAGAGGTTGTTAAGGCTCTTTTAAAAGAGGAGATGGAACAAGCCGTCCATTTATTAGTACCTTTAGAAGTAGAAGTACATGAAGGTAAAAATTGGTTAGAAGTAAAGTAGGAGAAAGAGTATGAAAGTAGTAGGGATTATAGGTGGCATTGGTGCGGGAAAAAGCACGGTTATTGAGGGAATAAAGGAATATACTCCCACTTATGTGATAAGTGGCGACGAGGTTGGCCATAAGCTTCTTAAAAAGGGGCAAGCAGGTTATGCCCCTGTTATAGCTGCTTTTGGTGAAGGAATATGCGATAGGCAAGGTGAGATTGTACGAAAGGCATTAGGGGAACTGGTATTTAAAGATGCCAAAAAACTTCAATGCCTCAATGCCATCACCCATCCTTTAATTTATCAAGAAGTCATGAGGCAAATTAAAGCCTGTCAATATAAAGGTCAATATGAACTTATAGTAGTAGAAGGGGCTCTTTTATTGGAAATAGGATTAGATCGTTTAATGGATGTTTTAATAGCTGTTTATGCCGATGAAGAGACCCGTATTAAAAGAGTCATGTTACGAGAAGGCTTTACAAGAGAACAAGTTCTAAATCGGTTTAAAGCACAGAAAAAGTGGGAAGAATTTCAAGAGAAAGCCCATTTTGTGATTAATAATGGATTATCCATAGAAAGTACTTGTGAACAGATTAAAAATATAGTAATGCAACTAAAGGAGTCTAGTGTGTGAGAAGAAAAAAATATGGGATTATAGGCTTAGTTGTAGTAGCCTATTTTATCCTCAGGCTCCCTTTCCTGCTCTATCCCAGACCTTATCATGAGTTAGTGGAAACTTATGCCAAACATTATGAAATAGACACAGCTATTGTGTATTCAGTGATGAAGGTGGAAAGTAAACATAATACTCAAGCTATTTCCAGAAGTGGTGCTAAAGGACTTATGCAAATTATGGATCAGACTGGAGCATGGGGAGCCCAAGAGATTGGGATAGTGGCTTATGAAAACAATATGCTTTTCAAGCCAGAAGTCAATATACAAATAGGATGTTGGTATATAGCTAAACTCCTAAGGCAGTATGAGGGGGATTTAGAAGTGGCATTGGCTGCTTATAATGCGGGGTCAGGTCATGTTGCTAAGTGGCGAAGTAATCCTGCCTATAGCCAAGATGGCAAACACCTACATACTATTCCTTTTAAAGAGACACGATTATATGTTCAAAAGGTAAAATGGCACTACACTTTTTATAAATGGCTCTATAGGAGCTAGGGAGGAAGACAGATGAAGAAAAGGTATAAAAACTGGCTAATTTTATTGTGCTTATGCATGAGCTTGATGGGGTGTAATAGTCAGATAGTAAATGAGAAAGAAGAGCTTAAGGAACCCCCCGTCATAGAAAAGCCAGAAGCATCCATAGCCATAAAACAAGAAAATATTTTAAAGCTTTCCATGCAGGCCCCTACCTCTTTAAATCCTCTTTATACTTCATCTAAAAGTGTGCAGCAAGTCCTTTATCTTCTTTTTAGTCCACTGGTCAATATTGAAGAAGATGGTCAAATAAGTGGAAACCTAGCCAGTTCATGGCACATCAATGAAACCAATACAGCTTTGACCTTGACACTGAATCAAGGACTCATGTGGCATGATGGAGTCCCATTAACAACAGAGGACGTACTTTTTACCATTGAACAAATTCAAAAGATGTCACAAAGTCCTTATAAACTTGCTGTAGAAAATATTGCTAATGTGGAAAAGGTAGACGATACAACCCTTAAGATTAACTATAAGCAATCCTTTAGTGGCATTTTGCAAACTTTGTTTTTTCCCATTATTCCTAAGCATATATACGAAGTGGAAAACAATGGTGATTTAAATATTTTACCAGTAGGCTCTGGACCTTATCGCTTTATTGCTTTAACGCCAGCTAAAAAGATGGATTTAGAGGCTTATAAAGACTACTTCAAAGGTAAGCCTTCTATTGAAAAAATAGAAGTCGTGATTGTACCCGATGAAGAGAGTGGGTTACATGCCTATAAGCAAGGCCTTATAGATGCTATTTTTACAGAAGTGACAGAATGGGGGAAGTATGTGAGTGATAAAACATCTCATACTTATGAGATGTTGAATAACATTTATGAGTTTATGGGCGTTAATATGAACCAGCTTATCTTCCAGAATGCTAATGTGAGAAAAGCTCTATTATATGGGCTGGATAGAGAAAGTATGATTAATCTTTATTACTTAGATCATGCTGTTTTAACAGATACGCCCATTAGTCCGACATCTTATTTAAAAGATTCATCCTTAGAGGCCATTAGTTATGATAAGGAAAAGGCAAAGTTTTTACTAGCACAAGAAGGCTATGAAAAAGACCAAAAAACGGATTTGCTGAGTAAAAATGGTAAGTCCCTTACGTTTACTTTGCTTGTTAATAAGGAAAATAAGGATCGTTTAAAAATTGCTGAAGAAATGAAAAAACAATATAGGGAATTAGGGATAGATATGCAAATTGAAGAGGTTGATAAAGCTACGTATTTATCCCGAATAGAGACCAAGCAATTTGAAGCTTTCTTAGGAGGTTGGCAGCTTTCTTATGTAGAAGATTTAAGCTTTGCCCTCCATTCAAGTATGATAGCCAGTGGCAAAAACTATGTGAGTTTTAATGACCCTAAGATGGATGAACTTCTAAGACAAGCTTTTCAAGCCACTGAAAATGGTAAGTTAAATGCCTATGCCAATCTACAAAAGTATTTTGTTGAGCAAACCCCTTATATAAGTCTTTATTTTAAAAAGAATGTGTTAATCGTAAAGGAAAAAGTTAAAGGAACAATTGAACCTCTTCCCTTAAATGTCTTTGCAAATATTGAAAAATGGACAATTCAATGATTTCAATAACAGCTTTACTTTTGGAGAATGGGGTATTAGTATAAAATGAGAAGCGAAAGAGACAAGGCTATGTTACAAGAAGATGAGTATTTATTGCGAAGTTGCAAGATTACAGAGAATAGAAAATCACGTCCTTTTATTACGGAATGGGCTGAGGATTGTCCATTTTGTAAGGGGAATGAAGGCCAAATAGATACAATCTATTTAGAGACCTATTTACCACAAGGACAAGCTCATATAAAGGTCATTCAAAATAAGTATCCTTTTTGCCAACCATTAGAAGGAGATTACGGGTTTCATGATGTGGTTATTGACACCGTATCCCATCATGAACAACCCAAGGATTTTTCAAAAGAGCATTGGACCCTTCTTTTAAAGACCCTTCAAGAGCGATTTAAAGAATTACAGCAAGATTTGAAGATTGAATTTATCCAGATTTTTAAGAATAATGGAAGTCAAGCAGGAGCCAGTATTGCCCATTCTCATTGGCAAATAATGGCTCTTCCATCCATACCTTTAAAGATAAGCATGGAGCAGAAGGCACTGGAAGCCTATTATAGTAAGCAGGGAGAATGTTATTTGTGTCATCAGCTAGCTACCAAAGCCTATTCATTCATTTCAGAGAATACGTATTGGCAGTTAGTGGCTCCTTCTGTATCTCAATATGCGCATGAAACTTGGCTTATTTTAAAGGCCCATAAATCCCATTATGGAGAACTGAACTTGGAAGAAATAGAAAGTGGAGGAGTGCTTTTAAAAGCTTTATTAGAGGCTTACGACGAACTTATACCACAGGGGGCTTATAATTTGTGTTTTATGAATAGTGGCTTAAGAGGGGAGCCTTATGGGCACTTTTACATTCAATTTATTCCACGATTAGTGGCAATGGGTGGCTTTGAGGTGGCAACGGGGTGTTATATTAATACCATATCACCACAAAGTCATGCCAAAGTTTTAAAAAAGATATTAGATAGTAGGAGGTAGGGAGATGCAGGAGTATACTAAGGAGGAATTGATTTTTGGTTTAGATATCGGTACCCGTACGGTTATTGGCGTGGTGGGTTACAAGAGGGATAATCAATTGGTGGTAATTGCTTATGATCGGATAGAGCATGAAGAAAGAGCCATGCAAGACGGGCAAATCCATGATATTCAAAAAGTAGCTCAAGCTGTGATGCGAGTAAAAAAGGGGTTAGAAGATCAGCTTCAGATTAAGTTGTCAGAAGTAGCTATTGCCGCAGCAGGTCGATCATTAAGTACACAAATTGTTTCTGTAGAAAATAATTATACAGAAGTTCAGGAATTTGATATAGGGGATATACATAATTTAGAGCTGTATGGGGTAGAGAAGGCCAAATTAGAACAAGATAAAAAGAGCCAGCAAATGGAATATTTTTGCGTGGCCTATTCTGTCATTAACTACTATTTAGATGGGTATGTCATAAGTAACCTAGAGGGGCATAAAGGAACAAGTATAGGAGCTAAAGTCATCGCCACCTTTTTGCCTAAATTGGTTATAGATAGTCTCTATGCTGTAGTAGAGCGTTGTGATTTAAAAGTTAGTCATTTGACCTTAGAACCTATTGCTGCTATTAACGCTATTATTCCCGAAAATTTAAGACTTCTTAATTTAGCTTTAGTAGACATTGGTGCAGGAACTTCAGATATTGCTATTACGAGAGAAGGTAGTGTGGTAGCTTATGGAATGATTCCTATTGCAGGGGATGAGGTGACAGAAGCCATTGTTCATCATTATTTAGTTGATTTTCAAACAGCAGAAAAAATTAAGCATGAAATGAAACAAAATGAATGTATTACCTTTGAAGACATCTTAGGTTTTCCTCAAGAAGTGAAAGTATCAGAGGTAAAAAAAGTCATTCATGAGAGTTTAGAGACACTTTTAACCAGCATTGCAGATAAAATACTGGAACTAAATGGAGGACATTCAACCAATGCCGTTTTTTGTGTAGGTGGGGGAAGTGAAATGCATGGGGTAGAAAGCCGTCTCTCAGAACTTTTACAACTTCCAAGCCAACGTGTAGCTATGCGAACCGTCTCTCATATCACCCAGATAAAGGATGAGGCTTCTATGTGTAATTCCCCTGATATGATTACACCTGTGGGCATTAGTCTAACAAGTATGAAAAACAAGTACAACGAATTTACAACCGTCGTATTGAATGGTAAAAAATTGCAACTCTTAAATGCTAAGAAGCTAACCGTTTGTGATGCAATTATTGCTGCAGGGATTCCCCATACCTCTGTTTTTCCTAAAAAAGGAACAACCTTAATGTTTAAGTTAAATGGAGAACGTATACGTATTAAGGGAGGTAACGGTATACCAGCTCAAATCTTACTTAATCAAAAAGAAGCCACGATGAATGATTTAATCGTAGAAGGGGATGTTATTACCTTAGAAGGAGCTACGCCAGGTCAAGAGGCAAAGGCTACTGTGGGCGATTATATAAAGGAAACAAAGAGAATAGAGGTAGATAATGAAGAAATACATTTACCTATTATTTTAGTAAATGGGGACTGTGTAGGACTTGACTATGCCATTCAAGAAGGGGATCAAGTGGAATACATGATGCCTGATACATTAAAAGCATTATTTGAAGCATTGCACCAAGATATAAGTCAAAAATTAATAACCGTTAATTTTAAGGTTATAGAAGATATAAACTATCATCTTTTAGATGGAGATAGTATTCTTACAGGAGATAAAGGACAGGGCGCTTTAGCACTTGGAGAGAAAGAAGGGAATTACTCCAAGAAGGATAAGGCATCAGAGGTGTTTTTATCGCCTACCAGTGAAGAAAGAGTAGAGGAGAAAGTAAAAACAGAAGTATTGACGATTGTTGTCAATGATAAAGAGGTATACCTTCCCAAGAAGAGTACATCCTATATGTTTGCTAATATTTTTGATTACATAGATTTTGATTTAAGTACACCTCGAGGTACCATTCAACTTATGCGTAACGGACAGTTGGCTGCATTGACAGACAATTTATGCGATCAGGATAAATTAGATATATTTTGGAAAAATTAGTAGGAGGAAGATAAGATGAAAGGTATTATTACAGTAGTAGGAAAAGATAAGGTAGGTATTATTGGTAAAGTTTGTACATTACTGAGTGAGGAAAATGTCAATATATTAGATATTTCTCAAACCATTCTTCAAGGCTATTTTAATATGATGATGATTGTAGATTTAGATTCAACTGAGAAAGAGTTTATACAAATAGTAGATGAATTAAAAGACTTAGGAAAAGCCATAGAGGTAGATATTAAATTACAACATGAAGATATTTTTAATAGCATGCATCGGATCTAGATAAGAAAGAGAGAAAGGGGATGAAAAGATGATTTCAATTTATGAAGTACAAGAGACGAATGGAATGATTGAACAAGCTAATTTAGATATTCGTACCATTACAATGGGTATTAGCTTAATGGACTGCATTACAGATGATATGGATAAACTCTGTCAAAATGTTTATGATAAAATTACTAAGAGAGCTGAAAAGTTGGTTTCAACGGGAGAAGACATTTCAAAAAAATATGGGATTCCTATCGTTAATAAACGCATTTCTGTTACACCCATTGCCCTAATAGGTGGAGCCACAAAAGCTTCTTCTTATGTGCCTATTGCAAAGGCTCTCGACCGTGCGGCCCAAACGGTAGGGGTCAATTTTATAGGGGGATTTTCAGCCCTTGTGCATAAAGGGTGTTCAACTGCAGATACTGTGCTTATGGAATCTATTCCGGAGGCTTTAGATGTTACCAATAATGTATGTTCTTCTCTAAATGTAGGAACTACTCGCACAGGAATTAATATGGACGCTGTTAAACGTATTGGTGAACTTATTCGGGAGACATCTATTCGTACAGCTGATCGCGATGGCATTGGTTGCGCTAAATTTGTAGTGTTCTGTAATGCGCCAGAAGATAATCCTTTTATGGCTGGTGCTTTTCACGGAGTAGGCGAAAGAGATGCGGTGATTAATGTAGGAATCAGTGGACCTGGTGTAGTTAAAAAAGCTCTTGAAGGAGTAAAGGGAAAGGATTTTGAGAGTGTTTGTGAAACCATTAAAAAAACAGCCTTTAAAATTACACGTGCAGGCCAGATGGTAGCTAGAGAAGCTTCTCGCTTGTTAGATACGCCTTTTGGTATCATAGACCTTTCACTTGCCCCAACACCTGCAGTAGGAGATAGCATTGCGGAGATTCTAGAGGAAATGGGACTTGAGATGACAGGAGCACCAGGTACAACAGCGGCACTTGCTATCTTAAATGACTGTGTTAAAAAAGGTGGTGTTATGGCCTCTTCCTTTGTAGGTGGCTTAAGTGGGGCCTTTATTCCAGTGAGTGAGGATCATGCTATGATTCGTGCTGCCGAAAGAGGCGCACTGACTCTTGAGAAGTTAGAAGCTATGACCTGCGTGTGTTCTGTGGGGCTAGACATGATCGCTATACCTGGTGATACAAGTGCAGCCACTATTTCAGGAATCATTGCGGATGAAATGGCAATAGGTATGATTAATGCCAAGACAACGGCTGTACGTATTATTCCAGTACAAGGAAAAGGGGTAGGTGAACGAGTAGAATTTGGAGGACTATTAGGTTATGCACCCATTATGCCTGTCAATAACTATAAATGTGATGCTTTTATTGCACGTGGTGGAAGAATACCTGCTCCTATTCATAGCTTTAAAAACTAAATACAAATAAAGTCTGTATAAAAATAAAAGAGGATAAGGTGAATAGACATGACACAAAAACTTAAAGACTTGCAACCTCAAAGTATCTTTCACTATTTTGAAGAAATAAGTAATATTCCTCGAGGTTCGGGAAATGAAAAGGCCATTAGTGACTATATGGTCCAATTTGCTAATCAGTTAGGACTATGGGTAAAACAAGATGAAGCCTATAATGTCTATATTAAAAAACCAGCTACTCCTGGTTATGAAAAAGCCCCTACCGTTATTTTACAGGGACATTTAGATATGGTTTGTGAGAAAAACAAAGAAACCCAGCATGATTTTGAGAAAGAAGGTTTAGACCTTTATATAGACGGTGATTATATTCGTGCAAGAGGCACCACATTAGGTGCAGATAATGGGATTGCCATCGCTTATCAAATGGCAGTATTAGCTGATACTGAGCATCCCCATCCTGCTCTTGAGGTTTTAATGACAACGGATGAAGAACGGGGGATGACAGGTGTAGCCCATATGCATCCTGAATACTTAGAGGGGAGACTCCTTATTAATTTGGATACCGATTTAGAAGGGGAGTTTTTAGTCAGTTGTGCTGGCGGACTTAAAGCTTACATGGACTTACCCTTGGAAACTGAAAAAACTTCTGAGGAGATAGAAGGCCTGCAAATAAGTATTAAAGGCTTATTGGGTGGCCATTCTGGAGCAGATATTCATTTTGAGAGAGCTAATGCCCATATTTTAATGGGACGTCTTCTCTACAACTTATACCAAGAAATTCCTTTTAGAATAGAACAAATAATAGGCGGCTCCAAGGATAATGTGATTACAAGAGAATGTGAAGTCCGTTTAGCTATCCCTAGTGGACAAAAAGAACGGGTGGAGCGACTTGTTTTAGGTATACAAGAGACTATTAAGAGAGAATATATAGCGCAAGATAAGGGAGTTATTTTTGAATGTGAGGAAGTGGCATTAGGGCAAGAAGTATTTACAGAAAAGCTAACCCGTAAGCTGATTGATGCCCTTACTTTAATTCCTAATGGGATTATGAGTTATGATCAAAATATGAAAGGACTTGTGCAAACTTCTCTTAATTTAGGAATTGTTCAAGTACAAGAAGGAAAAGTCCGTTTAGGAAGTGCTGTAAGAAGCTCAATGCCTTCTAAAAAGTTAGAATTAGTAGCTAAGCTAGAAACACTTAGTCGTTTCTTAGAGGCCGATTTTACTGTACAAGGTGACTATCCAGCTTGGGAATATCGTGAAAATTCCACATTACGTGATTTAGCCCTTGCTGTTTATCAAAAGCTTTACGGAAAGGAACCTCGTGTCACTTCTATTCATGCTGGCCTTGAATGTGGATTTATTTCACAGAAGATAGCAGATTTAGATATGATTTCCTTTGGACCCAATGTTAAAGCTATTCACTCGCCAGAAGAACGGGCAAGCATATCTTCTATGGCAAGAGTGTATGATTATTTACTTCAATTACTGGCTAGCATAGAGTAGGAGAGGTAAACCCATGAAATTTCAAAAAAACGACCATTATTTCACCTTGGCTATTTATACCCTTGTTACGGCTGTCATTTTTGTAGTCATTACATTAGGAATTTGGCATTACCAAGGGGTACTACTCTTTATAAAAAAATTTTTTAAAGGAACTTGGCTACTTTTAATGCCTTTGATACTTGGTTTACTGATAGCATATCTTTTAGATCCTATTGTATCCTTTTTTCATCAGAAGTGTCAAAGAAGCCGTCACCAAGGAGGTAAGAAATTTAGATTTCATGGGGGGAAACAAGCGAAATTTAAGAATAAGAAACATGATTCCCAACATCGCACATTGGGAACTCTACTGGCCTACTTAACACTTGTAGCACTTCTAGGGCTTTTTATTCTTATTATTGTGACCAATGTAAAAGAAGTGGTAGGCTCTGCATCTATTAGGAACATTCATCAGAGTATCAATAAGTATATTGCCTACTTTGAGAATATGCTCTTGCAGGTGGCACAGGTGACAGAAACCCTTCCTATTGGTTTGAATAAGGTTCAGATTATACAAAAAATATATGGTTTTCTAAATACTTTTCTCAATACCCTTTGGCTAAGAGTATTGCACTTTATTACAGGACTTGGTCTTAATACCATGAATATTTTATTGGCTTTTGTCATTGCCTTTTATCTGTTGCAAGATAAAGAGGACCTCTTAAAGAGTTGGCGTAAATGTATAGCTTTTGTTTTTCCACAAAAGGTGAGTCAGCAACTCCGTCTTCTGGGTCAAGAAATAGATGGGGTGTTTTCAGGCTATATTAGGGGACAATTTTTAGATACAATAATTATAGCAGTGCTAACCAGTTTGGCTTTAACCTTAATTAAGCTAGACTTTGCCATTATAATTGGACTGGTAGCAGGAATCTTAAATCTTATTCCTTATTTTGGTCCTGTTGTAGGCTTTGTGTTAGCAGGTCTCATTGGACTCTTAGATCCAAATCCTATGAAAAGTATTTATGGTGTTATAGCCCTTATTATTATCCAACAGTTTGATGGCTGGGTCGTCATTCCTAAAATAGTAGGGGAGAGTGTGAAACTCCACCCAGTGATAGTGCTTTTAGCTGTTGTTATTGGAGGGAATCTCTTTGGCATAGTAGGCATGTTGCTAGGTGTTCCTATAGCCGCTCTAATCCGTGTTCTTTTTTTATGGTGGACGAGAGTGATAAAAGAAAGACAGGACCTATCGAAAGACGATTTTTAAATGAAACGATAAAAAGACTACCTAACTATTCCTCAATCATAGGAAGAGTTGGGTAGTCTTTTAGGTTTATAAGAAATTAATCGTTAAGGGTTACACGATGGAAAACTTTTTTGCCTTTTTGAATCATCAAGGCATTATCTTTAAAATCACGTTCTACTTGAACAAGGTAATCCACGTCACTAATAGGTGCACCTTCTAATTTGACACCATTTTGTTGAATAAGTCGTCGTGCTTCTGAACGAGAGGGAACAAGACTGGTTTTTTGTAACAAAGTAATAAGATCCATACCCTCAGCAAAGTCAGCCTTTGAAAAAGAAGTGGTAGGAATGGAGCCTCCTGCAGCAGTGCCTCCAAATAAGGATTTAGCAGCTGTTTGAGCTTTATGAGCTTCTTCTTCACCATGAACGATTTTAGTCACTTCAAAGGCCAAGCGTTCTTTAGCCTTATTAATTTCAGAGCCCTCTAGTTGACTAAGGGCATTGACTTCTTCCATGGGTACATAGGTAAGAAGAGATAAGCATCTCTTAACATCTGCATCTGCTACATTGCGCCAGTATTGATAAAATTCATAAGGAGAAGTTTTATTAGGGTCAAGCCATACCGCTCCTTTTTCTGTTTTTCCCATTTTTTTGCCTTCACTATTAGTAAGAAGAGAGAAAGTCATACCAAAAGCTTGATCGCCATGGAGTTTTCTTACAAGTTCTACACCACCTAAAATATTAGACCATTGGTCATTACCACCTAACTGTAACTTACAGTTGTAACGGCGGTAGAGCTCTAAAAAGTCATAGGATTGCATAAGCATATAGTTGAACTCTAAAAAGGAAAGCCCTTTTTCAAGACGTTGTTTAAAGCATTCAAAGGTGAGCATACGGTTAACAGAAAAATGGACACCTACTTCTCTTAAAAAGTCAATATAATTTAAATGACGAAGCCAGTCTGCATTATTAACCATAATGGCTCCATCTTCTTCAAAACTAATAAAACGAGACATTTGTTTTTTAAAACATTCCACATTGTGGTCAATGGTTTCTATTGTTAACATTTGACGCATATCGGATTTTCCAGTAGGGTCACCTACCATAGCTGTACCACCACCAAATAAAGCTATCGGTTTATGACCCGCTTTTTGCATATGGCTCATGGCCATAACCGTTACAAAGTGACCCACATGCAGACTATCCGCAGTAGGATCAAAGCCAATATAAAAAGTAACCTTTTCCTTACCTAAAAGGTCTCGCATCTCTTTTTCATGAGTGGTTTGCTCAATAAAGCCACGTTCAACTAACGTATCAAAAACATTCATTTCTTTACCTCCATCATTTTTAAAATAAAAAAGGGCCTCTCCTCCTTGGCTAAGGACGAGAGAACCCGTGGTACCACCTTAATTTACAGAATAAATCTGCCTCTTAATCAAGATAACGGCTGATAACCGGAAACGCTCAAAAGGTGTAATTCAAAAAATAAACTTGATGTGCTTGCACCCACCACACACTCTCTAAAACAAGAAATATTTTCCTACTTCGGCTTTGTCATTGCATTTCAATGTATTTTATTATGCCTAATCATAGCACATAGAAATAAGATTTTCAAGCCTTCTCTTGATTTTAAAGTATTAAAGGAATTCTTTTATAGAAAAAAGTATTTGAATAGTGTAAAATGTAGTCGTAAACCCATATACTAATATGAGGTAAATATTTAGGAGGTTAATTTATGTATACCATCAGAAGGGGAAGCCCTATTCTCGGTTGCCAATTGGAGCAACAAGGAGCGAATTTTGGGATTTTCTCCGATTATGCAGTAGCCATGCTCTTGACGCTTTATAAAGGTAAAGGGGAGACAGTACCTATTTGTCAAGTGTATTGTGATAGAAAGAATTATACAACAGGTGACATATTTTATGTTTATATAGAGGACGTAAAAGAGGGCATGCACTATACATGGCAGTTTATAGGAGCAGATGGAGAAGTCAGCTATCCTCTCATTGACCCTTATGCTTATTGTATAGTAGAAAATGGTAGGGAAGGCTACCGTAATATTGTTAAAGCCTTGGTGTCGCCTAATTTTAAAAAGCCTAATATTCCATGGGAGAAAACCATTATTTATGAATTACATGTAGGACATTTTACCCGTAGTAACTCTTCGGGGATCAAGGAAAAGGAAAGAGGAACTTTTAAAGGCCTTATAGAAAAGTTAGACTATTTGAAAGACCTGGGAATAACCACATTAGAGCTTTTACCTGTATTTAAGTGGAAGCGCCATACGATTAAAAATCGCCATCCTGAAACAGGGCTCCTTTTGCAGGATGAGTGGGGTTACAACTCCTTAAGTTTTTTTGCCTTGGATGAAAGTTACAGTGTGAATAAAGATGGGGAAGAAGTCTTAGATGAGTTTAGTGAGTTCATTGAAAAGGCCCATGAGAAGGGATTAGAGATCATCCTAGATGTTGTCTATAACCATACAGGAGAGGGTGGCGAAGAGAGCGCCTATTCCAGTTTTAAGAAGCTTTCTAATAAAACCTACTATAAATTAAATGAAGAAGGGGATTACTTAAATTGCTCAGGGACAGGAAATACTTTTAATACCAATCACCAAATAGTCAATGCCCTTATTTTAGCGAGTTTAAGATATTGGGTAGTAAATAGGGGGGTAGATGGTTTTCGATTCGACCTAGCTTCTATTTTGGGACAAGATCGTGAAGGGTTATGGATGTCTTATTCTCTTTTAAATGCCATTAATGAGGATCCTATTTTATCCCATGTAAAGCTTATTGCAGAAAGTTGGGATGCTAAAGGAAGTTACGATGTAGGACGTATGCCTCAGCACTTTAGAGAGTGGAGCGACTATTTTAGGGATACGATTCGTAAGTGTGTAAGGGGAGATGCTGGTTTAACAAAACCTTTAGCAGACTGTTTAATGGGAAAGGATATTTATTTTTCTGATACAAAGAAAGGAAGTCAACATGCCCTGCACTTTATTACTGCTCATGATGGTTTTACCCTATGGGATTTAGTTTCCTATGAGCAAAAGCACAATCTTGACAATGGTGAAGGAAATCATGATGGAAATAATGCCAATTATAGTACCAATTGTGGAGTAGAGGGTGAAACTCAGGAAATGGCCATTATCAATAAGCGTAAGCGGTTGGTAAAAAATCACCTTAGCCTTCTCCTTTTAGCAAAAGGAATACCCATGCTATTAATGGGAGATGAAATGGGACGTACGCAAAAAGGAAATAATAATGCCTTTTGTCACAATAATCCATTAGTTTGGGTGGATTGGAAGCGAAGTGAAGACTTTAAAGATATTCAAGCTTTTACTAAAAAGTTGATTTACTTACGTCAGACTCTTTTAAAGATCGACACCGATGAGGACTATACAGTGAGTTGGCATGGGGTTAAGTATAATCATCCTGATTGGTCCTATGTCTCTAAGAGTATAGCCTGTTATTTGAAAAGTGAAAAGATGAGTTATTACATTGTTATTAATAATTATTCAGAGGCTTTGCTTTTTGATTTGCCACCTACAGGCTCCAAGTGGGTACGCCTAATGGATACGAATCTCAGCACACCTGAAGACATACAGCTTGAAGGAAGAGAAGTTTATGAAAACCGTTATTTAGTAGAGTGTTACAGTATTTGTTTATTTAAAGAGACTGATTAATAAAAAGGCTCCTCTTAGGAAAAAAGATTAAAAGGCTTTTTGTATTGAAAATGCCTTTTCTTTGATTCATAAGAGGAGCCTTTTAAGTACAAGGATGGGCTTAAGTAGAGTTAACTTTCTATGGATACACTTTGACGAATGATTTCAATAATGGTTCGTGTTGCAGCTTCCATATGAGAGAGAACAGCAAATTCATGACAACTGTGGAAGTTATAACCACCAGTAAAAAGATTAGGACAAGGAAGTCCCATAAAAGAGAGGCGGGCGCCATCTGTTCCACCACGAATGGGGACCTTTTTAATAGGGATTTCCAAGTTCTCCATTGCCTTTTCAGCTAAACGTAGGACTGTGGGATGTTGGAGGATAATTGCACGCATATTACTATACTGATCTTTAATAGTGAGGGTAAGGGCATTTTTACCATAAGTATTCTGAATGGTTTCGGCACAGCTTGCCAAATGCTTTTTGCGTTGTTCAAAATGCTCGTAATCAAAATCCCGAATAATATAAGAGAGAGTGGTCTCTTCAACAGTCCCTTCCATATGCTGCAAGTGATAAAAACCTTCATAACCAGCTGTACATTCTGGAACTTCAGTAGGAGGGAGGAGGGCATGAAAGGCTTGGGCCATGGTTAAACTATTTTTCATTTTATCTTTGGCATAACCAGGGTGAATAGTATGACCTTTAAAGGTGACCTTGGCTGAAGCTGCATAGAAGTTTTCAGCTTCACACGTGCCATATTCGCCACCATCTATGGTATAAGCAAAATCTGCACCAAAATGGGAAACATCAAAATAATCTGCCCCATGTCCAACTTCCTCATCAGGTGTAAAAGCAATACGAATTTTTCCATGGGGGATTTCAGGATGAGCTAAGAGGTAGGCCATAGCCGTTATAATTTCAGCAATACCACACTTATCATCAGCACCTAGTAAAGTAGTTCCATCGGTTACAATCAGTTTCTCACCAACTAAATGGTTAAGAATAGGAAAATCTTTGGGAGATAAGATGGCCCCTTTTTCTAAATGAAGCTTAATCTCTCCACCCGTATAGGTGAGTATACGTGGTTTAACGCCTTCACCACTGCAGTCAGGAGAGGTATCCATATGAGCTATAAAACCAATGGTAGGAAGGGGGTCATGAGTTGTAGCAGGTAAAGTGGCCATAACATACCCATAGGAGTTTACCTCCACTTCTTGAAGGCCAAGGTCTTTGCATTCTTGAGCAAGAAAATTTGCAAAGTCCAATTGAGAGGAGGTGGAAGGAAAGGTAGAGCTTTCTTCTTGGGACTGGGTATTATACTGAACATACGTCAAAAAACGTTGAAGTAACTGTTGTGTCATGGATAAACTCCTTTAAATATTTTTCTCAAGTATAAAACAAAAGACACTAGTTCACAAGGTTCTAGTGTCTATTTATAGATCCTAAGAGAAATTAAGCAATAAGATAAGGCGCTAGAGAAGCGGGAATATCCTTAGAAGAACAAGAGGCACCTACAAAAAATTCTACCTGATACTGGTCAGAAAGGGTATTAAGCTTATCAAAGAAATAAAGGAGATCATCTATAGAAGCCTTAGTAATTTTGATGAGTTCATCAATAAAAACTGCTTCAATATCATGATTACTGGAGAGGACGCCACAGAGAAATCCGAAAAAATCATTGGGCGAATGGATAGGGAAAGTGGAGGTCTCAATCAAACGAATGTGGTGGGAAAGTGCATAACGGTGATTGGAAGAACTATCAATATAAACAATATGACCTTTAAGAGTTGTTACTTTAGTGTTGGCAACATCAATCATTTTTTTTGTTTTACCTTCACCATTTTGACCTGTAATAATCTTTATCATAACACATCACCTCTTAAGATATTTATTTTATTATTATATTTATTCCATATACTTTGTGAAATACCTCTTTTTTTATGAAAAATATATTATTTTTTTTAAAAATGAGACGTTATTAGGTAAATATAACCAAAAATTACTGAAATAATAAAAACCACTTTAAGTGAAAGTGGTTTTTATTAAGTGAACTAGTTGTTAGAATAGGGTTGATCGTAAACGCGTCCATAGAGAGTGAGGCAGTAAATACCTGCAATACCAATGATAGCGTAAATAACGCGACTAATCCAAGAGCTCATGCCCCCAAATAAGAAGGCTACAAGGTCAAATTGGAAAAAGCCAACGAGGCCCCAGTTGATAGCTCCAATAATAATAAGTGTAATTGCAATATAATCAAAAGTACGAGATTTCATATAGCATATTGCCACCTTTCTAGTAAGTATTGTGTAACATAAGGATAACTTTATTATGTCATAATTACCTTTTTTTATTCATCTTTTGAAAAATTCTTTAGAAAAAATGAAAAGTAAGCTATAGGATTCATAAACACTCTGAAAAAGCAATATAAATGAATTAAGGGTAAAGAGAAAGGGCACAAGGAAGATGGCTTTAAGAGATAAGAAGGAATTTTGTGAAGTTTATGGATTAAGGGAAATGGAAAAAGATTTAAAAACATTAAGGGCAAAGTATCCTTTTATACAGTTAAGTACTTGTGGTTGGAGTTATTTAGGGCAGCCACTGTATCTTATCCGATTAGGACAAGGAAGTCGCAAGATTCATGTGAATGGCAGTCATCATGGCAATGAGTGGATTACCTCACTTATTTTAATTCAAAGTCTAGGACGTCTCCTAGAAGCTATTGAAAAGAAGGAAGTACTTTGGGGGATAGACACACATAAAATACTAGGGCAAGCTAGCTATGACTTTGTGCCTATGGTAAATCCTGATGGTGTACGCATTAGTGGGGGATGGTTACCTAAAGGAAGGAACGGAGAAAAAATTAAGGCATTTAATGAAGGGAAAAGTGATTTTTCCCGATGGAAGGCCAATGGAAGAGGCGTAGATCTCAATCGAAACTATAACGCTGGCTTTTGGGACTATGTGTCAATTAGCGAGAAGAAGAAGCCTAGCTATGCCTATTATGCTGGTCCCTATCCTGAAAGTGAAAGGGAAACACAGGCGTTAGCTCAACTTACCAGAAGGCAAAACTATGATTTGGTTTTGGCTTACCATACGCAAGGGGAAGTCATTTATTGGAATTACAAGGGGCTAGAGGTTGATAATGGCTTCAAATATGCTAAAATGTTTTCAGAAGCAAGTGGCTATGCATTAGATAGACCTGAGATTCAGGCAGCTTCAGGGGGGTATAAAGATTGGTTTATTGAAGCCTTTCGTAAACCAGGTTATACCCTTGAATGTGGGTTAGGAGAAAATCCCTTACCCCTTAGTGTATTAGAAGGCTGTGTAGAAGCCACATTACCCATTTTACTTTTAGCTTCTAAGGATTTAAGAAAAGAGGATTCATTGTGAGTACTTATTTAAAATATTCAACTTATCTTCGTGAAAAGTATGGAGAAAAAGTTTATAAAATACCCATTCAACTTCCAGTGACTTGTCCCAATAGGGACGGGACCTGTGGAAAAGGAGGATGTACCTTTTGTGGAGAGGAAGGAACAGGCTTTGAGATGCTTGAAGCAACAGCTCCTATAGAGGAGCAACTTGAAAAAAATAAAGCCTATATGGGAAAACGGTATAATGCAAAGCTTTTTATTGCGTATTTTCAAAATTATAGCAATACCTATATGCCTCTTCAGGATTTTCGAGAAATGCTTCAACACATTCAAGAGGATAGTGTGGTAGAAATTGCCTTATCTACAAGGCCTGACTGTATTCATACGGCTTATTTAGAAGTCCTAAAGGAGTGGTCTCTTCAACATAAAAAGGAGGTTTGTATTGAGCTAGGACTACAGACTGCCAATTATCATACGCTGAAAAAAATTAATAGAGGACATGGTTTAGCAGAATATTTAGATGCTGTGTTAGCTATTAAGTCTTATGGCTTCAAAGTCTGTACCCATGTAATTTTAAATTTGCCTTGGGACACGGAAGAAGATACCATTGAAACAGCTAAGTGTCTTTCTGTACTACAGAGTGACTATGTTAAGTTACATGCTCTTTATTTAGTGAAAGGAACACCTTTAGCAAGGGCTTATGAAAGAGGAGAAATTCAGTTGATTTCACTAGAAGCCTATAAAAAGAGGGTAAAGCTTTTTTTACGCTATTTAGATCCTCACATAGTGGTACAGCGTCTAATAGGAAGAGCACCAGAAGAAGTAACGCTTTTTGCCAATTGGCAGACCAGTTGGTGGAAAATTCATGATGAGATTGTAGAAGAGATGGAAAGGGCAAAAGAGAGCCAAGGGGACCTTTATAATTACCGGAATGGAAGGGCGGTAAGAAAATGGGTAGATCCCTCTTAATAAAAGAGCAGGAGGGAGAAGAGATGCAAAGAGGAATGCAGTTAGAGCGATGGATAAAAGAAAAAATATACATTTATAAGAGAATAAATTATCATAAAATGAAACATCTTAATTATCGCTTTAACCGAAATATACTGAGAGGAATAGGTGGAATATGCATTTTACTAGGAGTTCTACTCATTCTAAGCCAGTGTAACCGTTTAGGTAATAAGCGAGATGGGCTTGCTAGCGTTTCCAATACCCCACAAATATGCTATAGTGTAAAGAAAATAGAAGGAGTAAAGACATGAAAATATGGGCCATTGGTGACCTTCACCTGGCGCAAGACTCACAAAAGCCTATGGACATTTTTGGGCCC
>JAEYNQ010000312.1 GCA_023412455.1 Bacillota bacterium | reverse complement strand
TGAATAACAACTTGAGAAAAATAATTGGTATGTAAATCAGCAGCTTGTTTAGCAGTAATCAGCTTATCCATCATTTCTTCATCTTTTGTACAAATCCAACCAATACGCATACCAGGCGTAATAATTTTAGAAAAGCTTCCTAGAAGCACGGAACGTTTTGCACCAAAAGAACCACTATAAGGAAGGTCTTTGCCCATGAAACGTAGTTCACCATAAGGGTCATCTTCGATTAGAACGGTATCTTTATCACTAAGGAGTTGTCCTAAGGCTTGGCGCGTTTCTAAAGAATAAGTAAGGCCTGTAGGGTTTTGAAAGTTGGGGACTGTATAAAAAAGTTTAGGAGCATGATGAGCAAAAATTTCTTCAAGTTCTTTTACATCAGGACCAGCTTGTCCTAGATTTACCTCTAAAAACTGAGGTTCATTCATGCAAAGAGATTGAATGGCTCCTAAATAAGAGGGCTTTTCAACGAGTACTTCATCTCCTTCATTCACTAAGATTTTACCTAAAAGATCTAGAGCTTGTTGAGAACCGCTAGTAATTAAAATATGCTTAGGCTGAATATCTAAGCCATGACGTGCTTTGTAGCGGTTAGCGATATATTCTCTTAAAGGAAGGTAACCTTCAGTAGTAGCATATTGAAAAACACTAGGACCTTGTGTATGAATGATATTTTGAATAGAAGCTTCAAGGGCAGGGATGGGGAAGGAAATGGGATTAGGTAGGCCTCCAGCAAAAGAAATGATTTCTTTATTGCTTGTTACTTTTAAAATTTCGCGAATAAAAGACTTTTTGGTATTTAAAATACGATTTGAAAAGACAGAGCTCATGGTGAATTGTTTCTCCTTTCATTTAAATAGATAGAATAAAGCAAGGGGATAATATCAGAAGAGTAAAAAATAGCCTAATAAGGCTATTCTTGTACATGTTCTAATCCTATATTGAGGATATGCGTAATATGATCATCTGCTAAGGAATAATAAACCACTTTACCCTCTTTGCGCCCTTTTACAAGATTATACATTTTAAGAAGTCTCAGTTGATGAGAAACAGCAGAGTGGGTCATGTTTAAAGAAGCAGCTAAGTCACACACACACATTTCGGAAATGAAAAGTGCACTTAATAAGCGAACACGTGTAGGGTCTGAAAACATTTTGAAGAGTTCAGAAAGTTTTATAGAAAGTTCTTCCTGAAGCATTTGTTGGGTGACTTTCTCTACAAGCTCTTCGTGAATAATGGTACAAGAGCAAGTTTCTAATTTGTTAGGCAACTTTTTCACCTCCAAGTATTTATAATTTATAGACTACTTTTTTTTCCTAAAAGTGTCAAGACTATGGCTTAAAATAGCTATAAATTTAAAATTCGATGTTGCTAATCTTCAGGGTTAGTTGTACTATAAAAATAGAACATTTTACAAAAAATACAATTATTATTTTAAATATAAATAAACCAATACGGGGGAATAAAAATGTTTGATTTCAAGAAAGAATTAGAGAGATATCAGCCCATTTTAAATGTGGAGCATATTGAGGATAAAATGAATCAAGATGATATAAAGGATTTGATCGATATTTTAAGGGAGATTAATAAGGTAGGCGAATTGCGCCATTTTGGAGAGGAGTAAGTAATCATTTTATAGAAATAAGGCGATTAAGAGAGTGTATTAATAAAGAGATAAGGAGCAAAAATATGGAAAGTAGATGCCCCTATTGTGGTGAGAGTATTTATGAAAGGCCTCATTGTGTCAATTGCAATAAAGATGTGCGTTGGGCACAAAAAATCTATAGTAACAGTAAATACTATTTTTATAAAGGTTATAAGGAAGCGGAGTGTAGAAATTTATCAACGGCTATTACCTATTTAACAAAATCAATTAACTATGACAAATATAATAAGGAAGCCCGCAATCTTTTAGGATTGGTGTATTTTGAGATGGGTAAAATAAGTTTAGCTCTAAAAGAATGGATTATAAGTGACAGTATTGATAAAGAAGATAACAAAGCAAAAGAGTATATAGAGAAAATTCAAGAACAGCCTAAGTTACTGGTTACCTATAAAGACTCTATTCATCTTTATAATAAGGCACTTATGTATTTGCACCAAGGGAATGATGATGTAGCTATCATTCGGTTAAAAAAAGCAGTAGCACTTAATCCTAATTTGTTAGAAGCGCGTAATTTACTCGCTTTATGTTATATAAAGGATAAGCAATTTTATAAAGCAAATGAGCAAATCAAAGAAGTATTACGCATGGATCATTCGGATGTTAAGGCATTGGCGTACTTTAAAAAAATAAGTAAGGAAGATACGGAAAGAATCATGCCTTATGATTTAGAGTATATCCCTAAAAGTAGTCAAAAACCTGTGGTACCTTCAAAAGTTATTAATAGGGGCCCTCTTTTGGCTAAATATGTTCTTAATTTTATGGTAGGGGCTATATGTATGTTTTTTATTCAAACCACTCTTATTTTGCCAACAAAGGTTGAAGAGTACGAGAGCAAGTTAGTAAAAGCTAAGGAATCAGAAAGTCAACTCATGAAGGCTTTAGAAGAGGAAAAAATGCAGAATCAGCAAGTAATCACTGAACTCGAAGCCACCAATCAGAAGTTAGTTGAGGAAAAAACGAGTGCAGAACTAACGGCCTCAAAAGTTTCTCAAAAGGTAAAACTTACGGAAGCAAACCAATATTATATAGAAAAAGATTGGATTAAAGCAGCTGATGTGCTTTATAATATAGCGCCTTCTTTATTAGAAGCTGAGGACAATACTTTGTACATAAGTTTAAAGGATGAGATTTATCATCGGGCAGCAAAAAGTCTTTATGAAGAAGGGTATAGACAGTATAAATCGGGTGATTTTATTACATCTAAATCCAATTTCGAAAAGGCTCTTGTATATAATCCTGATGACAATACTTTGCGTAAGTCTTTTTATTATTTAGGGTGTGTTGAAAAAGAAATGGCTAATGAAGAGAAAGCCAAATATTATTTTGATAAAATTATTAAAGATTATCCACAAACGACAGAAGCATATTGGGCTCAAAATCAACTAAGTACATTTACTTCTTAAATGTAGTTAGTTCTTTTTTTAAAATACAATGTAAATACTTGGAAATTCATTGACAATTAATACCAATTATACTATTCTAAAGATGCTTGGAATAAATCATAATGAAAGAAGGGTATGCGGTGAAAATAGATTTTTTAATAGTAGGTCGTACATTAGTTGCTATTTTACAGGGTGAAGTAGACCATCATACATGTGTACAAATTAGACAGCAAGTAGATCATGAATTTCAAAAGAAAAGAGCAAAAAATTTAGTATTTGACCTTGAGTGCGTAAAATTTATGGATAGTGCAGGAATAGGTATGCTAATGGGAAGATATCGCAATGTAGCCATATGTGGAGGGAGCATTGCACTCGTTAATGTACGTCCTGAGACAGCCCAGCTCATTGAGCTTTCAGGCGTTAATCGTTTGATGAAGATTTATGCAAGCCAAGAACAAGCACTAGAAGTATTAGCCTAATGAGAATTAAGGGGGACCAAATGATGCAAGAGAAAAATAGTATGCAGGTACAATTTGCTAGTCAATCCATAAACGAGGGGTTTGCACGTGTTGTTGTAAGTGCCTTTGTTGCCCAACTTGACCCAACTGTAGAAGAAATCAATGATATAAAAATGGCTGTATCCGAAGCTGTTACAAATAGTATTATTCATGGTTATAGAGGAAGGAACGATGGTCTGGTTGAAGTAAAATGTACTTATGAAGGAAGAGACATAGAAGTAGAAGTAATAGATTATGGAATGGGAATTGCCAATATAGATGAAGCAATGACACCTCTTTATACCACCTCCTTAGAGGAGGAACGAGCCGGCTTAGGTTTTACTGTCATGCAGTCGATGATGGATGAAATAGAAGTAAGCTCTGAAAAGGGGAAGGGAACAACTATTAGAATGAAAAAATCTCTCAGAGAGTAGTAGATACTGTCTTGGAGAAAGGTGGGATACAATGGACCATACCCTAGAGCTTATAAAACAAGCACAGGCGGGTAACAATGAGGCCAAGAACCTTTTGGTAAAGGAGAACATGGGGTTAGTTTGGAGTCTAGTAAGAAGATTTGGTAATCGTGGCTATGATATGGAGGACCTTTTTCAGATTGGTAGTATTGGTCTTTTAAAGAGTATAGAGAAATTTGATTTGAATTTTAATGTAAAGTTTTCCACTTATGCTGTACCTATGATTGTAGGAGAAATAAAGCGTTTTTTAAGAGATGATGGACTTATTAAAGTCAGTCGTTCTTTAAAAGAAACGGCTTATCGAGCACATATTATAAAAGAACAATTAGTAAAGGAACTGGATAGAGAGCCTACTATTGGTGAAATAGCAGCAAGCTTAGACCTTGCTATTGAGGAAGTAGTGGAAGCCATGGAATCCAGTGCAGAAATAGAATCTTTAAATGCAGTGATTTATCAAGGAGATGGGAAAGCTATTACATTAGAAGATAAAATTGATCAAAATCCAAAAGAACAAGGTGGACTAGTTGACCGGATTGTGCTTCTGGAAATGATAGAAACGTTATTACCTATTGAAAAGAAAATTATTACGTTACGTTATTTTGAAGACCGAACTCAAACAGAGATAGCAGAATTATTGAATATTTCTCAAGTTCAGGTATCACGTATCGAAAAACGTATTTTAAAGAAAATGAGGCACTTGATGTAGCGAGATAGATACGTAAGATTTTAAAGCTACTTTAGGCTGTAGACAATGAGATTGTCTGCAGCCATTTTTATTGCATAGTGAAGGGAAATGTTCGATAAGCACCTTAACTTATCTGAAAATAAAAGACAACATTTGAGGGAAAATAGGCTGTGAAGGAGAGAAATTAAAAATATATCTTTCAAAATCGAACCTTATATAGATAAATTGAAGTAATGTTCGGATAAAATATTGACTCTATCTAGGATGTATGATACGCTTTAGAAGATAGTAATTAAGGTAGATACTTATGAAAGGGGAACCACAATGAGTGTTTTCAGAGTCTATGTAGAAAAGAGAAAAGGTTTTGATGTAGAAGCAAAACGTATGAAACATGAGCTAAAGGAATTCTTCCATATGGATGCGGTGAAAGACATACGTATATTGAATAGATATGATATTGAACATATTTCAACAGCTGCCTATGAAAAAGCATTAAATACTATTTTTTCAGAGCCTCAATCGGATGTTATTTTAGAAGAAGAATTAGGCGAAGTAGAAGGTCATATTTTTGCAGTAAGTTATTTAAGAGGGCAATATGATCAACGAGCAGATTCTTGTTCTCAATGTATTCGTACCATCGATAGTTCCTTAAATCCTGTTGTAAAAACTGCAAAGGTTTATATCATTCAAGGAGAAATAACAGAAGAAGAACTTCTAAAAATAAAGAAGAGTGTAATTAACCCTGTGGAAGCAGAGGAAGTCCCTTTAACTAAAGAGGTAACTCTCGATATGAGCTATCCTGTACCTAAAGATGTCAAGGTGTTAGAAGGTTTTATCCAGTTCAACAAGGTAGAGTTAGAGGACTTTAGAAAAGCAGAAGGACTTGCAATGAGCTTAGAGGATCTTCTTTATTTTCAAGAATACTTTGCCAAGGAAAATAGAAATCCAAGTTATACGGAATTAAAGGTTGTAGATACCTATTGGTCTGATCACTGTCGTCATACCACTTTTATGACAGAGCTCACCAAGATAGAAGTAGAAGAAGGGGAGTTAGCAGCACCTATTGAAGCTGCATTGGAAGAATACTATGGCATGCGCGAGGAGCTGTATCAGGACAAAGCAAAAAAAGTATCTCTTATGGATATGGCCACACTTATTGTAAAATACCTTAAAAAGAACGGAAAAATGAAAGAATTAGTGGAATCAGCAGAGATTAATGCCTGCACTATTGAGGAAGCCATCCCTGTTGGTGACAAAAAAGAGGAGTATTTGATTCTATTTAAAAATGAAACCCATAATCACCCTACGGAAATTGAGCCTTTTGGTGGAGCAGCCACATGTCTAGGAGGTGCTATCCGTGATCCGCTTTCAGGAAGAGCCTATGTTTATCAGGCCATGCGTGTCACAGGGAGTGGCGATCCTAATGAAGCCATTGAAGATACCCTCGTTGGCAAACTCCCACAGCGTGTCATTACTAAAACAGCAGCCAATGGCTATAGTTCTTATGGCAATCAAATCGGGCTAGCTACAGGTGAAGTAAAAGAGTATTATCATCCTGGTTATAAAGCAAAACGTCTAGAAGTAGGTGCTGTTGTAGGGGCTGTAAAGAAATCCAGTGTTAAACGTGAAGAACCTCTTCCAGGTGACGTCATTCTCCTATTAGGAGGAGCAACAGGACGTGATGGTTGTGGTGGTGCCACAGGATCTTCTAAGGAACATACAGAGGACTCTCTTAAAGAATGTGGTTCAGAAGTGCAAAAAGGGAATCCAGTAGAAGAAAGAAAACTTCAACGTTTGTTTAGAGATCCAGAGTTTTCTAAACGTATTAAACGTTGTAATGATTTTGGTGCAGGGGGTGTCTGTGTTGCTATTGGTGAAATAGCAGAAGGTCTTTGCATTAACTTAGATAAAGTACCTGTTAAATATATGGGGTTAGATGCTACAGAATTAGCCATTTCAGAATCTCAAGAGCGTATGGCTATTGCTATTGAGAAGCAAGATTTAGAATGGATGATTGAAAAAGCGGCTAAGGAGAATCTAAATGCAGTTTGTGTAGCGGAAGTAACGGAAGAAAAGAATTTAGTCATGACATGGCGAGGACAGGAAGTCGTACATATTAATCGTCATTTCTTAGATAGTGCAGGTGTGACGCAGCAAAGAGAAGCAAAGATTTTAGCACCTACTCTTACTATTACAGAAGAAGACTTAACCAAAGAAAGCATCTTTAAGACACTTACTGACCTTAATGTGGGCCTTCAAAAGGGCTTAGGGATGCAGTTTGATGGAAGTATAGGAGCAGGCTCTGTTCTTATGCCTTATGGTGGTAAAAATCAATTGACAAAAGAAGTGGGTATGGTGGCTAAGGTGCCTGTAATAGAAGGAGAAACGACAGCAGCTACTTACATGACTCATGGTTTTGACCCAGAGCTTTCTGAAAGCTCACCTTTCCATGGTGCCCTTTATGCCGTAGTAGAAAGTGTAGCTAAATTAGTAGCCCTAGGTGCTGATTATACAAAGACCTACTTATCTTTCCAGGAATATTTTGAACGTTTAGGTGAAGATAGTATAAAATGGGGGAAACCTGTAGCCGCCCTTTTGGGTGCCTTACATGCACAAAAGGAATTGGGGATTGGTGCCATTGGTGGAAAGGATAGTATGTCTGGAACCTTTGAAAACATCAGCGTACCTCCTACTCTTATATCCTTTACTTGTAATATAGGAGATGCAAAAGACTGTGTAAGTGGAAGCTTAAAGGCACCAGGAAACACTTTGGTTTTACTAAGTATTCCAAGGGATACAGCACTTATTCCTGATTTTAAAGCTATCCATAGAGGGTATCGTACCATTCGTGATTTAGTAAAAGCAGGCAAGGTTGAAAGTGCTTATGCTGTAGGTAAGGGAGGAATAGTAGCAGCGCTTACGCAAATGGCCATAGGAAATGAAATAGGTTTAGAAGTGAAACTAAAAGGCATTCAACCTTTTGCTGCTCATTATGGGGATATTATTCTCGAAGTAAGTGAAGAAGTAGCTAAAGAATTACCTACCTATAACTTTGAGATCATTGGTACCACCACAGAAGAGAAGGAAATTATAATAAATGGTGTACCTTATTCCATTCCTTGGGCTATTGAGGCGATGCTTGCACCTGTTGCTAAAGTATTTACTCTAAAGGTAGATAGTGAAGAGGATGCTAAGGATGTTACCTTTAATAAAGGACGTCAAATTTATATTGCTAAAAATAAAGTGGCTACACCACAAGTGGTTATTCCTGTCTTCCCAGGAACCAACTGTGAGATGGATACACGTCGTGCTTTTGAAAAAGCAGGGGCTCAGATTAAGGAGGTTCTTTTTGTAAATCAGACACCTACAGCTATAGAGGATTCTATTAATCGCTTGGAGAAGGCTATAAAGACTGCTCAGATTTTAGCTTTCCCAGGAGGTTTCTCAGCAGGAGATGAACCAGATGGCAGTGGAAAATTTATTGCTTCTGTCTTTAGAAGCGAAAAGTTAAAACAAGCTATTCATGAGCATTTGTACCAAAAGGATGGTTTAATTTTGGGGATTTGTAATGGTTTCCAAGTATTGGTTAAGCTGGGGCTCTTGCCTTATGGTGAAATTAGAGAGATGGATGTTAACTGTCCAACCCTAACTTACAATACCATTGGTAAACATATTTCTCTCATGGCCCGAACAAAGATTACAAGTATTCAGTCACCATGGCTTAACAATGTCAACTTAGGGGATATTCATGAGATTCCACTTTCACATGGTGAAGGCCGTTTTGTAGCCCCACAAGCTGTGCTAGAAGAGTTGGTTCATAATGGGCAAATCTTTAGCCAATATGTGGATGAAGCTGGTTTCCCAAGCAAGGATGGTCATGTCAATGTGAATGGTAGTATGCTTAATATTGAGGGAATTCTTTCAAAGGATGGAAGGATTATAGGTAAGATGGGGCACAGTGAGCGTGTTGGGAAATATGTACATAAAAATATTCCAGGGAATAAGGAACAAGGACTTTTCTTATCAGGTGTCCACTATTTTAAATAAGTAGAGCTAGAAGGTGATTCCTAGTTAAGAAAGGTGTAGTGACTGAAAAACCTATTCCTTGATAGAATAGAGGTAAAGGTTAGAGATAAGGTGATGGAGAAGAATTTTAAGGAGGTAAGATATGAAAGTAGCATTTATTATGGGAAGTGATTCAGACCTTCCAGTAGTCGAACGTGGTATAAAAACCGTTAAAGAATTTGGGATAGAAGTAGAGGTACGTGTTATTTCTGCTCATAGGACGCCTCTAGCAGCAGAAGAGTTTGCAAAAAATGCAGAACAAAATAGGGTAGGTGTTATTGTAGCAGCAGCTGGAAAAGCAGCCCATTTAGGAGGCGTATTAGCAGCGTATACCACTCTTCCTGTTATTGGACTTCCTATAAAGTCCAGTACCCTTGATGGCATGGACTCCCTTTTATCTATGGTACAAATGCCTCCAGGAATCCCGGTGGCTACAGTGGCTATTGATGGAGCAGAAAATGCGGGTATCTTAGCAGTTCAGATTCTAGCCACCAGTAATAATGAACTTAAAGAGAAGCTCAAGGCACACAAAGTAGCTATGGCTAAAAAGGTTGCTCAAAGAGATGAGGCAGTGCGTCAACAATTCATGTAAGGAAGTATAAAAAATTTAATAACTTAATACATAGTGGAGGAATGAAAGATTATGGAAAAAAGAGAACAGCTTTATGAAGGCAAGGCAAAAAAAGTTTTTAAGACAGAGGACGAAAGATATTATATTGTAAGCTACAAAGACGATGCAACAGCTTTTAACGGTGAGAAAAAAGGGACCATTGTGGGAAAGGGCGTCGTTAACAATCGCATGAGCAATATTATGTGTAAAATGTTAGAGGAAAATGGTATTGAAACTCATTTTGTAGAAGAGCTCAATGACAGAGAAACTGTTGTAAAGGCTGTACAGATTGTACCTCTTGAAGTGATTGTACGTAATGTAGCTGCAGGCTCTTTTTCTAAACGTTTTGGAGTAGAAGAAGGAACAGAGTTAAAAAATCCTACTTTAGAGTACTGCCTAAAAGATGATGCTTTGGGAGATCCCATGATCAATGATTATCAAATTTTAGCATTGGGTATAGCAACAGCAGAGGAACTTAAAATAATGAGTGAAATAACTTTCAAAGTGAATGCCCTCTTAAAAGAATATTTTCTTAAAATTGGTGTTAAACTTATTGATTTTAAGATTGAATTAGGACGTGTAGATGGCAGAATTATTTTAGCAGATGAAAT
The DNA here is from genome assembly GCA_023412455.1 of Bacillota bacterium. Taxonomy (GTDB): domain Bacteria; phylum Bacillota; class Clostridia; order Lachnospirales; family Cellulosilyticaceae; genus Sporanaerobium. The sequence goes on along the minus strand of JAEYNQ010000312.1, from coordinate 16,207 downwards.
CTCACCAGATACCTGTCGATTCTGGGATGCTGAGACCAATAAAAAATTAGATAAAGATCGTTTTAGAAGAGATCTTGGTGGCGTAGAAGAGGTTTACCAGGAAATGCTTACAAGAGTTACCCAATAAGGAGAGAATGTATGGAATTTTTGCAAGAGGATTCACTCCACGAAGAGTGTGGGGTTATAGGTATTTATAGGGAGCAGAAAAACGCAGCGCGGCTGGTTTATTATGGTCTTTTTGCCCTTCAACATCGGGGACAAGAATGTGCTGGAATTGCTGTAAATAATCAAGGGATGATAGAAGCCGTTAAAGGGATGGGCTTGGTAGCCGATGTGTTTAATGAGAAAGCACTCAATGAGTTGCAGGGGCCTATCGCTATTGGACACGTGCGTTATTCAACAGCAGGAGATAAAGATGTAAGGAATGCCCAACCTCTTGTAGCCAAGTACAAAAAAGGGGATATAGGGTTAGCACATAATGGAAATCTTGTAAATGCAGATAATATTCGTGAAATCCTAGAAGATAGTGGTGTTATTTTTCATACCACTACCGATACAGAGTCTATCCTAAATCTGATGGCACGCTATAGTCATAAAGGAATAGAAACAGGTATAAAAAATACCATGAGTCTTGTAAAGGGGGCCTATGCCCTTGTCTTAACCACAGGCCATAGTTTAATGGGGATTAGAGATCCCCATGGCCTAAGGCCTTTGTGTATTGGGAAGTTAAAAGATGGCTATGTATTGGCTTCTGAAAGCTGTGCATTAGATGTACTGGATGCAGAATTCATAAGAGATGTAGAACCTGGTGAAATAGTAGTCATTGATGAGACAGGGTTAAGAAGCTTACAGCCTGCTAGTATATGTCAAAAGCACCTTTGTGTTTTTGAACTGATTTATTTTGCTCGTCCTGATAGTGTGTTAGATGGAGACAGTGTGTATAATTTTAGAGTGAATGCAGGACGTCTTTTAGCAAAGCAACGTCCTATTGAAGCTGATATGGTCATGCCTGTTCCTGATTCAGGTATTCCATCTGCTATCGGCTATGCCAAAGAGTCAGGTATTCCTTATGGTGAAGGCTTGGTAAAAAACCGTTACATTGGTCGTACCTTTATTCAACCTACACAAGAAATGCGTGAAAATGCAGTTAAGATGAAGCTTTCTCCCCTTAAGCAAAATCTAGAAGGTAAGCGTGTGATTATGATTGATGATTCCATTGTAAGAGGCACCACTTGCAAACGCATTGTGGAACAAATTCGTAAGGCTGGAGCCAAGGAGATTCATGTATGTATTACTTCCCCACCTGTTAAATATTCTTGTTTCTTTGGCATCGATACCCCGTATCGGGAGTATCTCATAGGGGCTCTAAAATCTGTTGAAGAAATTTGTGAGTATCTAGGGGCAGATTCGTTAACCTATTTAGGAGAAGAAGAGCTTCGTGAGGCGTGTGGCTTTAAGAGTCAATATTGCAAGGCATGTTTTAATGGCAGGTATCCCATGGAAGTGCCTGTTAATGCCAATTAAAAAATATTTATTAGATAGTAATAATCAATAGTCAATAGAAGCTGCTGTGGTCACCTTAAGTGTCCCAGCAACTCTTTATTAATAGGAGGAAGCTATGTCTAACAAAATCACTTATAAAGATGCAGGTGTGGATGTTCATCGTGGGTATGAAGCGGTGGCTCAAATGAAAGAACACGTTAAATCTACCTTTACCCAAGGGGTATTAACAGATATCGGTAGCTTTGGTGGCGCCTTTACCCTTGCGGCTTTTGCCGGAATGAAAGAACCTGTTTTAGTATCTGGTACCGATGGAGTAGGTACTAAACTTAAACTTGCTTTTGATCTAAATAAACATGATACCATTGGTATTGATGCAGTAGCTATGTGTGTTAATGACATTATCTGTGGTGGAGCAGAACCTTTGTTTTTCTTAGATTACATTGCAACAGGGAAGATAGCCCCTGAACATATTGCAGAAATAGTAAAGGGAATTGCGGATGGCTGCAAGGAAAGTCTTTGTGCATTGATAGGTGGAGAGACAGCAGAAATGCCAGGTTTTTATCCAGATGGTGAGTATGATGTAGCAGGTTTCGCTGTAGGAATTGTAGATAGGTCTAAAATGATAGATGGGAGTACCATACAACCAGGTGATGTGATTATTGGCTTACCTTCAACAGGAGTACATAGTAATGGTTATTCTCTTGTGAGAAAACTTGTGGAGACAGCTCAAATTGACCTAGGGGAATATCGTGAAGAGTTAGGTGAGACCTACGGAGAAGCTCTTTTAAAACCTACTAAACTTTATGTTAAAGCCGTTAAAGCGGCTAAGGAAGCAGCTACTATTAAGGGGATTGCCCATATTACAGGGGGAGGCTTCATTGAGAATGTACCACGTACCTTACCAGAAGGTGTAGATGCTAAAATTAACATGAGTAGTATTGAAAAACCTCCTATTTATGCTTTTTTAGAAAAAACTTCAAACTTAGAAAACAAGGAGCTTTATAATACTTTTAATATGGGAATTGGCATGATGTTGGTAGTGGCTAAGGAAGATGAAACAAAAGTTTTAGAAGCTCTAGCTGCAATAGATGAAAAAGCTAAAGTAATTGGGGAGATTGTAAAGGGCTCCAGAGAGGTTATTTTATGGGAAGACTAAGATTAGGCGTTTTAGTATCAGGCAGTGGAAGCAATTTGCAAAGTATCATTGATGCTATTGAAGAAGGCAAACTCCAGTCACACATTGCGTGTGTCCTTTCCAATAAAGAGCAAGCCTTTGGTCTAGAGCGAGCCAGAAATCACCATATTCCAGCTTGCTTTGTGAATCCTAAAGAAGAGAGCTATGATGAGAAAATTTTAGCTCTTTTAAAAGACTATAAGGTGGATTTAGTGGTATTAGCAGGGTATTTAAAAATCTTAGATAAAGCCTTAATTGAAGCCTATAAGGGACGGATCATCAATATTCACCCCTCCCTTTTACCTAAGTTTGGAGGAAAAGGCTTTTATGGGATTCATGTTCATGAAGCTGTTCTTGCCGCAGGGGAAACTGAAAGTGGGGCCACTGTCCATTTTGTAGATGCGGGAGTAGACACAGGTGCCATTTTATTGCAAAAGAAAATAAAGATAGAGGCAAACGATACAGCGCAAAGTCTTCAAACACGTATTTTAGATCAGATTGAACATAAAATTTTAGTGGAAGCCATTGGACTTCTAGAAGAAAGGATGTAACGGATGAAAGTACTTATTATAGGAAACGGTGGAAGAGAATCAGCAATAGCCCATACAATCAAACGTTTTCATCCTGAAGCCACGGTTTTTGTAGCGCCAGGAAATGGTGGAACAGCTCAAGCTTTTAATAATGTTCCTATTGCTGTCACTCAGTTTGAAGAGCTAGGTGCTTTTGCTCAAAGACAAAAAATAGATTTAACCATTGTCGGACCTGAAGAACCTCTTGTAATGGGGGTTGTGGACTACTTCAATAGCTTAGGGCTTAAAGTATTTGGTCCCAATAAAGCATGTGCTCAATTTGAAGGAAGCAAACGCTTTACAAAAGAATTTCTTATGCGTCATCAGATTCCAACCGCTCGTTATAGGAGTTTTGAAAAGCATCAAGAAGAGGAATGTTTAGCAGAAATGAAGAACTTTAGTTTACCTGTTGTTGTAAAAGCTGATGGTTTAGCTGCAGGTAAAGGTGTTCTCATTTGTCAAAGCTATGAAGAGGCAGAAACAGGTATTCGTGAAATATTTAGTGGGAAATTTGAAGGAGCTGGAGAGACCATTGTACTGGAGGAATTTTTAACAGGTACAGAAGCTTCTTTGCTCTGCTTTGTAGATGGCAAGACCATTGTTCCTATGGAAACAGCTCGTGATTATAAACGGGCCTTAGATAACGATGAGGGGTTAAATACAGGAGGAATGGGTGGTTTTTCACCTAATCCCATTATTACAGAGAGTGTTAAAAAAGCCATTGAAGAAAGCATTTTAGAACCTATTATTACTGGTTTCCAAAAGGAAAAATTAGATTTTAAGGGGATTCTCTTTATTGGACTTATGATTGAAAAGGGAAAGCCAAAAGTAATAGAGTTTAATGTCCGTTTTGGAGATCCTGAAACACAAAGTGTTTTGCCAAGACTAAAAACAGACCTTGTAGAAATCATGACAGCCTGTATAGAAGGAACACTTGATAAGGTAGATATGGAGTGGGATAATAGACAAAGTGTAACCCTTGTTTTAGCCAGTAAAGGCTATCCAGAAACCTCTCATAAGGGAGATGTTATTACAGGACTAAATGAACTAGAAGCTTCTACTTATCTATTCCATGCAGGTACCAAAAAGGTGGGAGAGACTATACAAACCCATGGTGGACGTGTTTTAGCCCTTACCAGCTTGGCAGATTCACTAGAAGAAGCAAGAGCTATAATTTACGAGGAAGTGAAGAAAGTTCACTTTGAAGGCATGCAATACCGCACAGATATTGCTAAATAGGTCTATAAGTATTGCTAATCAAAAGGTATAAAAGTGATGGGGTAAAAAGTGGATAAAGCTAAAAATTAGTCTATAAGGATGGGTGGGTCATTAAGCCTGTCCTTTTTCTTTTAGAGCATAAAATAGTAGTTTTGATAAGGATATGTCCTTGGTGAAGTGCTTCTTTTATTGGAGCCCCTAGATTCTTAAGAAAGTATGAAATAATCACTTAAATGGCGTTAAGAGTGTAGCACATGGAATAGTATGCATAAATAATCTCCTTTAATAAAAAGACGAGTTATGACCTTACTATAAACGTTCCCTTTTATAGAAAAAATGAAGGGTTCTATACAATTAATAGAGTTTATGATACAGTTTAAAGAGCAAATGACCTAGCAAATGGATAATAATTAAAAGAATAGTTGTGCTATAAAAAAGACACTTTGTATAAAGGAGTAAGACCATGGAGGAACTAGCCATTTCTACCACATCCCCTAGACCTGAGGGACGTTTAGAAAAGGAAATGCTTATCTATAAGGTTTTAGAAGAATTAGCCATTCCCTTTTGGCGTGTAGATCATCAAGAGGTTTATACTGTAGAGGCAGGTAAGGAGATAGGAACTCTTTTAGAGGTTCCTATCTATAAGAATTTGTTTTTATGCAATAAACAAGAAAGCGATTTTTATCTTTTGATGATGTTAGGCAGTAAGTCCTTCAAAGCAGGGGAGGTTTCTAGAGCATTAGGCAGCTCCCGATTGAGTTTTGCCTCGCCTCAGTATATGGAAGCCTTTTTAAATTGTACGCCTGGTGCTGCAACAGTTATGGGGCTTTTATATGACAAGGAACAAAAGGTGAAGATGATCTTTGATGAGGCTATTTTACACGAGCCATTTATTGCTTTTCATCCCTGTGTGAATACAACAAGTATAAAAATAAAAACTTCAGATTTGATTGAAAAGTTCATGCCCTATACACAGCATACCTTTTGCTATGTAAAAATTGAATAACAAGGGAAAGAGAGATTAATTGCTGTATGTTTAGTAGTTAATCTTTTTTGGTTATAAAAAGATATGACAAAAGGGACAGGCGCTTTAAGCTAGCCTTTAATAAATGAGAACTATGATAAAAGACAAATAAAAATATTCATAATATTAATTATTATATAAATACAAATATCATAAAAAATTTAATAAAGTTTAATAAAAAATATTGATTAAAAATAATTGTTTTAAGATATAAATTATGTTATTATAAAACCATAATTAAAGGCCTATCAAAAGGTAATCATAAGGAGGAACAGAATGGGTGTAAAGTTTAATGAAGTTAACTTTAGTAAATTATTTAACACGATGAGAAGATGTTGTTTATCTGAGAATGCATGTGGAACATGTGCTAATGAGAATTGCTTGGTAGGATATGGAGAAGAAAGTATAAGAGGGTGCATGATCAATAAAAGGACTTATGTACAAGGTGGCTTTGAAAATCTCCCTCTTTCAGATACAAAAATATATGATACAGATGAGTTGATAACAGGAATTGTAGAGATTCTCAAAACATGTAAAAGCTGTAGTGAAGAGCATTATGAAGATTGTATCGTCAATGTTTTAAGAGGTTGTTATGAAGTGAGCTTATTGGGAGAAGAGCAAAATTATCCAGGAAGTACTTTTATTTACTTTAATAATATAAAGAAAGTAAACCCTATAATGGCACAGAGACTTTTTGATGCCTACCATGCAAAAGAAGATAGAGAATAAATAAGAAAAGATAGTGTCAATGGCTATGTAAGACGTAGGCCAGGGGCACTTTTTTTATGACCTTTATTTGGAATAATTCGTTTAGAACAGGTAAGACTAAGAGAGACAAGACATAAAGTGGAGGAAGAGTGTGAATAAATTATGGATTGGTTTTTTAGTGATACTTTTGGTGATGGTAGGTGGTTTGTTAACAGCTTATGGAGAGTTGAGAGCTCATGAGGTGAAGTCTTATAAAAATGGATTATTTATAATGAAAGAGGTAGGGATGGAACATGCCTAATGAAGTTGTTTATCTCAGATTATATCGTAGGACTACTTTAGAAGCTAAAGGTCAAGTTTTTTTAAAAGATATTGCAGATATTTATACAACGCCTAAATTAAAGGTAGAATTAGAGTGCCTACCTATTTTTAAGGTTCCAGATCCCCATAAAAAAGGACACTATGTATTGTCAATTATTCAAATTATTAAGTGCATTTCTACTAAACATAAACAGTTGGATATACAAAATGTGGGAGAAATGGATGCTGTCATTGACTATTCACCTAAAGTAAAGAAGGAGTATGCTTTTTGGGAATGGCTGAAGGTAGGTGGGATAAGTCTTATTGTTTTTATGGGAGCCACAGTGGCCATTATGACCTATAATACAGATACTTCATTGCCAGAAACCTTCGTTATTCTTAATCGCATACTGACGGGTAAGGAAGTAGAAAATCCTGTGTATATTACAGTACCTTATTCCTTTGGCATTGCCACAGGTGTCCTTGTGTTTTTTAACCATATAGGAAAGAAAAAGCTATCAGAAGACCCTTCGCCTATGCAAGTTGAGATGGATCAATATGAGAAACAAGTGGAGGAAAGTGTGGTGGATAGCTTAACGGACAAGCGAAGAGGTGAACCATGATAAATCAGGGGTTTAGTCTTAGCTTAAGCGTACTTCTTGGGTATGGTGCAGGCCTTTTTATTTCAGGGGGGGTTATAGCCTTTATTTCCATTATAGGAATTATACCCATAATGGCACATCGTTCCCACACCCAGCACTATGTGCGCCATTATGAGACGGTTATAGCTATAGGGGCTGTGCTAGGGAGTATTCTATCGATGTGGGAACCGGTTATACCTATTGGGAAATTTTTAACGAGTATTTTATCTTTTGCAAATGGTATTTTTCAAGGCGTACTTATTATCGCTTTAGCAGAAGTTTTAGATGTTTTTCCTATTACAGATCGTTTGATTCGTTTAAAAAAGGGTATTTATTTGGTTGCTTTTGCATTGGCCCTAGGGAAACTATTAGGTGCATTGTACTATTATTTATATCCTATTTTCTTAGAACTGATATAAAGGAGAAAGAAAGATGGCAAATATGAAGCAGTTTAAAAAGGACTATCAGCACATTGTAGATAGTCATTCACCTAAAAACAAGGTAGGAACAAATTCTCTAAAGGCCTTTTTCATAGGAGGAATCATTTGTACCTTGGGTCAGGGATTGACCAATTTATATATGTATTGGGGGCTTTCTTTTAATGAAGCCAGTATGCTTTCCACTATTAGTTTAATTTTAGTCAGTATGGTGTGTACTGCCTTTAATGTTTATGATGACATAGGTAAATTTGGAGGGGCAGGGGCACTTATACCCATTACGGGTTTTGCAAATTCCATGGTAAGCTCTGCTATGGAATATAAAAAGGAAGGATATATTTATGGTTTAGGAGCTAAGCTTTTTTCTATAGCAGGACCAGTTATTGTATTTGGTACATTGTCTAGCGTGGTAATTGGACTTATTTATTATTTTGTATAGAAGGTGAATTATGGGACGTGTTGGAAAACAAACGATTGTATTTAAAAACCCACCGGTCATTACGGGAGCTTATTCAAGTGTAGGGCCTAAAGAAGCAGCAGGACCTTTAGGGAATTATTTTGACCATTGCTATGAAGATGAACTTCTTGGACAAGATACCTGGGAAAAGGCAGAGAGTAAGCTAGTTGAAGATACCATACAGGGACTTTTAAAGCGAACAGGAAAGAACCAATCAGATATTGAATTCCTTTTTGCAGGAGACCTTGAAAATCAAATTATAGCTACAACATTTGGCATAAGGAATTTTAACATCCCCTATCTTGGGTTATATGGGGCTTGTTCGACTATGGGAGAATCCATATGCTTAGGAAGTATGATTCTGGCAGGAGGAATGGCTAATAAGATCATAGCAGGAACTAGTAGCCATTACTGTGCAGCAGAGAAGCAGTTTCGCTATCCTTTAGAATATGCAGGTCAGCGTACATTAACCCAGCAGTGGACCGTTACTGGAAGTGGTTTTGTGTTAATAGAATCAGAAGGTAAAGGTCCAAAAGTAGAAGCGGTTACACCTGGTAAAATAGTGGATTTAGGTATTACGGATATTTTTAATATGGGGGCAGCTATGGCACCTGCTGCCATAGATACTATTGTAGCCCATTTAGAAGATACCAAGAAGGGACCTTCTGATTTTGATGCCATTATTACAGGGGATTTAGGCAATTGTGGAGTAGATATTGCTTTAACACTAGCAGATAAACTCGGTTATGACCTAAGTGGTGTATTAAATGACTGTGGTAAACTTATTTTTGATGGAAAAACCCAAGATACCCATAGTGGAGGAAGTGGGTGTGGATGCAGTGCTTCTGTCTTTACAGGTTATCTTTATAAACAACTTAAGGAAGGGAAGTTAAAGAAAATTTTACTAGTGCCTACGGGTGCTTTAATGAGTCCTCTTAGTGGTTTTCAAGGCAATACTATCCCAGGTATTGCCCATGCTGTTAGTATCGTCAATGAATAAGGAGGAAACAAGATGGAAATGTTGATGGAGTATGTTAAAGCTTTTGTTGTAGGTGGTCTTATTTGTGTTATAGGACAAGTTCTACTGGACCGAGTCAAACTAACAAATGGTGTGATTATGGTCACCTTTCTTGTGGCAGGAGCCATTCTTACAGCATTCGGGTTATATCAGCCACTTGTAGAATTTGCTGGAGCAGGAGCCACAGTGCCTATTTCAGGTTTTGGCTATGCCTTGGCTAAGGGAGCTATGGATGAAGTGGCAGCTAGTGGTATTATGGGTGCTTTCACAGGTGGTCTTAAGGCAACAGCAGCAGGTATTACAGCAGCCATCGTATTTGGGTATTTAGCCGCCATTGTTTCAAGTCCTAAGAGCAAATCATAAAAAGGCATAAAATAAAGAGACTATTTGAAGAAATATTATAGAGGTGTCCGGTTAAAACAGTAAGTCACCCTATAAGAAAACAATCAAATAGTCTTTTTTAATAAGTAATACAAATAAGTAACATATAAAATATTTTGACAAAGTTAAATTTTACTTGCATAAAAAAGTAATGTTTATTACAATAAAGGTTATATCATAAAAAGGAGTGGTAGTTATGAAAAATGAAATTTTAGAATTACTTCAACAAAATAGTAGATATAAAGCCAGTGACATAGCCACTATGTTAGGACTTGAAATAGAAGCAGTAGAAAAAGCGGTCGCGGAAATGGAAAAAGATCAGATTATTTGTGGGTATAATACACTGATTAATTGGGATAAAACTGATCGAAAAGATATGGTAACAGCTCTTATTGAAGTGAAAGTAACACCTCAAAGAGGCGAAGGATTTGATAAAGTAGCAGAGCGCATTTATAAATTTAAAGAAGTAAAAGCTGTTTATTTGATGTCTGGTGGCTTTGATTTTACAGTTATTATTGAAGGAAAGAGTCTAAAAGAAGTGGCACTGTTTGTTGGACAAAAGCTAGCTCCACTTGAATCCGTTCTTAGTACAGGAACCCATTTTGTACTTAAAAAGTATAAGGATCATGGAGTCATATTTGAAGAGACCAAAAAGGATGAAAGGATGATTGTATCACCATGAAAATAGAAGATATGATTGCTAAACATGTTAGAGAAGTTCCCCCTTCAGGGATTCGTAAGTTCTTTGATATTGCCAATGAGATGGGAGATGCCATTTCATTAGGTGTAGGAGAACCTGACTTTGATACACCTTGGCACATCCGTGAGGAAGGGATCTATTCTCTTGAGAAGGGGAAAACGGTATATACAGCTAATTCAGGACTTTTAGAACTACGTCAAGAAATATGTTGCTATATGGAGAGAAGATTTGCTTTAGATTATTCGCCAACTAACCAAACTTTAATCACTGTAGGTGGGAGTGAAGGAATTGATATTGCCCTGCGTACCCTGTTAGAAAAGGGAGATGAGGTACTTATCCCAGAACCTTGTTTTGTTTCTTATAAGCCCTGTGTTATTTTTGCTGGTGGGGTGCCTGTTGCTATTCCTACCCGTGAAGAAAATCAGTTTAAACTTTTACCCGAGGAATTAGAAAAAGCCATTACGCCTCGTACAAAAATATTGGTGCTTCCTTATCCTAATAATCCTACAGGAGCCATTATGGAAAGAGAAGACTTACAAAAGATTGCGGATGTATTGAAGGATAAAGACATTATTGTTATTTCAGATGAGATATATGCAGAACTTACATATGGAAAAGAACATGTTTCAATTGCTAACATAGGGAATATGTATGAACGTACCATTATATTGAGTGGCTTTTCAAAGGCTTATGCCATGACAGGGTGGCGATTAGGGTATGCATTGGGGCCAACACCTATTATTAAAATGATGACAAAAATGCATCAGTTTACGATTATGTGTGCACCTACAACGAGTCAATATGCAGCCATTGAAGCCATGCGCAATGGAGATGAAGATATTGCTACCATGCGTGAGGCCTATAACCAAAGAAGGCGTTTTATGGTGGAGAATTTTAGGAAGATGGGCTTATCTTGTTTTGAACCAGAAGGGGCTTTCTATGTCTTCCCTTCTATACAAATGACAGGCTTGACAAGTGAGGCTTTTTGTGAAAAACTTCTTTTAGACCAAAAGGTAGCGGTTGTTCCAGGGACAGCCTTTGGAGATTCAGGAGAAGGATTTGTGAGATGTTCTTATGCCTACTCTATCGCAGAGTTAAAAGAGGCGCTAGAACGTATTGAAAGGTTTGTAGCGCGTTATCAATAGAAAGAAGGAGTTACCATAAGCTGATTTTAAGTAGCTTGTGGCAACTCCTTCTTTGTAATTTTAAATATAAAATGTAGTAAAAACTAGTTACCTTTACAAACAGGACAAATTCCAAAAAAGTACAGTTGTTCATGAGATAAATCAAACTGAGTAAGTGCAATGACTTCCTCTCTTAGAGCAGATATACTCTGTAAGCTATGAATATCTCTAACATCACCACATTTTGTACATTTCACATGAGGATGTGAATAAACATTAGCATCGTATCTAAAACTATCTTCTCCAACATTTATTTGTTGTACCAGACCGTGTTTAACAAGCGTATCTAAAGTTTTATAGACTGTTGCTAAACTCATTGTAGGAAACTCATCTTGTAGTGAGGTGTAAATCATTTCAGCTGTAGGATGTGTAGTGGTTTCACGTAAAATTTTAAAGATACAGAGACGTTGTGGTGTGACTTTAAGCTTATGGTCTTTGAGAATGTGAGTCAATTCTAACATGGGTCACCTCCAGTTGATAATAATTCTTATATAATTTAGATTATAATATAATAACTAAGAAAAAGCAATCCTTAATGAAATTTTTATTTGTTGTTATATTTACAAGGGCTCCTTAATAAATATAGGGTAAAAGAGCAAACAAGGAGGAGTTTAGGTGGTTGATTTAGGAAGTATAGAGTTTGAGTTCCTGGAATATATAGAAGAAGAATGGGATAGTTACATGGAGGCAGGATGTACAATAGAGGATGCTACAACTCAAATCCTAGCACAATATGAGGATATGTTGGATCAAGAGGAACGTATGATTCTCTACATTGTACTAGGGGATATACAAGCAGACTTAGATGACATTGATGAAAGGGTAAGAAATGAGCTTTTAGAGATAGTGAGTGCTAAAGGGGCTTTAGATTGTTTCGAAGGAAACAAGCAATTAAAAAAGACCGTTAATTATATAAAAAAACGTCTTTAAGTGGCGTTTGTCTGTAAGACAGGATTGGAAAAATGTGCTATACTTAATCAGTATAGCTTTTTTTATCTTGTCTTGTAGGAAAGTTCGTATTCTACACTTCCACTACTTCGCGAACCAATACGTGTCCTATGGACACTTTTGTTATGAAAATAAGGAGAAAAAAATGTTAAAATTAGTAGCCACTTTTTTTATGCTAATAGACCATATAGGAATGGTGTTTTTCCAAGAAGTAATAGGCTTTCGGATGATTGGCAGATTGGCTATGCCACTCTTTGCTTATAGTCTAGCTAAGGGTTTTTCTAAGACCAAAGCATTAGGAGACTATAAAAAACGTCTAGCAATTTTTGCACTCTTATCACAAATACCTTATGGAGTGATGAGCTATGCAGTATATAGAATACCTGAGAGCCTTTTTAGATTAAATATTGGTTTTACCTTTTTGGCTGCACTTTGGGTATTAAGTTTTTATAGGGATTTAAAGGAATGCCTTTTCAGAAAAAAGGAGGACAACCTTCATAAGCTTATTCAAATAGGTGGGCTGGGTATAAGTTGTATCGCCTTACTTGTTTTAACAACAGTATTACAATGTGACTATGGTGCTTATGGTATTTTACTTGTTCTCGCCTTTTATGAAGGTTATATTTGTCAAAAAAACCCTTATCTGACCAGTTATCTTATTTTAGGCGTTACCTTGTTGATGGGAGTTGGTATGGGCTCTTCTTGGGTGGTTATGCAAGTTGGAGGAGGGCTACTAGGGTTTTTGCTTGTGCTTTTTGTAAAGGATAGTTATTTACCACGATTAAAGTACTTTTTTTATGTGATTTATCCACTCCATATGCTCTTATTTGGACTTGTTAAGTGGATGGGAATGAAGAATTAAAAAGACAAAGGAGTTTGACAACATGCTGACACAAAAAAGACAAAACTTTTATAAGAAATCGCTTATCTGGGGATGGGTTGGTCTACTCACTTTATTAGTAGGCTGTGGAACAAAGGAAGACAAAGAGTCTGTAGTGGCTAAGAAGGAGCAAATATTTAGTCAGGAAGTAAAACAAGAGGAAGGGAATAAGGAACTTGTTAAAATACACTTTATAGATACAGGAAATTCAGATGCCATTCTTATTCAAGAAGGGCCCCAAGGTGTATTGATTGATGGCGCAGATAATGATGATGAGAAGACACTGCCTAACTATATTCAAAGTCAAGGCATTGAAAAGCTTATTTATGTAGTGGCTACCCATCCAGATGCGGACCATATTGGTGGCTTAGATGCTGTTATTCAATCCATAGAGGTAGATCATGTTCTTGTAAGCAATGGAGATGCAGAGACAAAAACTTATCACGACTTTATACAGGCACTAATGGATAAGGGGCTTTCGCCCAGTGTTCCTCTTGTACACAGTACCTTTCTCTTTGGGAAGGGAAGCTTTGAAGTGCTAAGTGCCGCCAATGAAAAAGATCCTAATGAACGCTCTATAGTTTTACTTTATACCCATGGTGAAGATAAAGTCTTACTGATGGGAGATGCCGGACAAGAGATTGAAAAGACGATTCAGTGTGGTAAAGTTGACTTGATTAAGTTAGGACATCATGGTTCTTCTTCTTCCAGTCACAGAGATTTTTTACAGCAAGTTGCGCCTGAGGCAGCAGTGCTGACAGTGGGACGAGGAAATAAATATGGACATCCTCATAGGGAGACAATGGAAACCTTAGAACAGCTTCAAATTCCGGTTTATCGTACAGATGAAGGTGGCACTTTGCTCTTCGAGTCAACAGGAAAGGGAATTCGTCCATTGCAAGAAGTCAATAGTTATCTGTCAGGCTCAGAAGGCGTATCCCAAAAAGAAGAAGTTATGCCACAAAGTAAATCGGATCGTGTTTTCTTTACGAAGAAAGGGAGTAAATATCATAAAATGGCAACGTGCTCGAATATGAAGTCTCCTATAAAAGGAACGATAGAGGAGGTAGGTAAGAGAGAGGCTTGCCAAATTTGTTTTTAGAAGAATGTCAGAAGACATTCTTTTTTTATCTTGTAGGAAACTTCGTATTCTACACTTTCACTACTTCGCGAACCAATACGTGTCCTATGGATATTTTTGTTCATTTAAAGAATGAGAAGTGAAAAAAAGTTTATAATAAGAAAGTATAAAGAATTATAGGGGATGATGGATTGAGACAATTAAAAGTGTTGAGTTGGATGATCCTTTTAAGTATATTCCTTTTACCAAGGACAACTTATGGAAGTGAAGGAGAGAAAGAGAAATATAAAGTAATGTATCTTACTTTTGATGATGGTCCTAGTCCTTATACAGGGGAACTATTGGATTTATTAAAGGAACATCAGATGAAAGTGACTTTCTTTATGTTGGATGCTGAGATGAAACAAAATAAAGAAATTGTAAAACGTATAGTGGAAGAAGGACATGCTGTCGGCTTACATGGAGTGAGTCATGAAAAAAGCATTTTTTATTGTGGAAACAATGGTCCGCTTAAAGAAATGGAACAGGCTAATGAGACTTTAGAGAGTATTGTAGGTTTTAAAACCTGCTTAATACGTACACCTTATGGTAGTTCACCTTACTTAACGCAAAAGCAGTATGAGGCACTTTGTAGTAAGCATTATCAGATCTGGGACTGGAATATTGATTCAAGAGATTGGGCTTATCGCAATGCAGAACGCACATTTTACGCTACTATTAAGATGATTAAAGGGACATCACATGAACCTAAAGTCGTTCTTTTTCATGATATGAAGCAAGTAGGGCCAACTATGCGACTTTTTTTAGGTTGGATGGAAGATAACCATTATAAATCAGAAGCTATTACACCTTATCTCAATCCTAAGAAAGTAACAAAGGGTGAGACGGTAAGTAACTATAAGAGATAAAGTTATAACAAAAAAGAGCTGTTCTTTATTTAAAAGAACAGCTCTTTTTAAGCTAGCACCGGGAATCGAACCCGGGACCTCAACACTACCAATGTTGCGCACTACCGACTGTGCTATGCCAGCAAATAAGTAATTGCCGAATGCTTTATTATGATAGCATGGGTAACGACATTTGTCAACAATCCCTAATACATAAAAAAAAGATTAATTTTTCTATTGAAATTTAAAATATATAACAAAATGCACTGAAAATTGTAGATTATATTCTAAATATTGTAATATAATAAGAAAAGTAGAACTTATAAAGGGGGTAATAGAGATGCTGCGAATAGGAATGTGTGATGATTGTGGAACTTTTTTGGATGAAACACAGTATCTAATCAGTAACTACTTCGCTAATAAAGAGAGCGCTGTCGAACTACACAGTTATCAAACGGGTGAGGCTTTACTCCACGATTTGGGGATAGGAACTTTTCAGCTCGATCTTATTTTCTTAGATATTGATATGCCTGGAATAAATGGCATAGATTTAGCTGAAAAAATACGAAGTCAGGATCAAAAGGTACTCCTTGTTTTTTTATCAGGATTAGAAGAAAGAGTCTTTGAAACGTTCAAGTTTTCTCCTTTTCGCTTTATTCGCAAGAAAAAGGTAGGTGAAGAGCTTAAAGAATGCTTGGATCAAGTTATCGATTATTTTAATCATAACAAGGAACTATTTACTTTTAAGTCACAAGAAGGACTTATACGACTACCCATTGAGGATATTCTATATTTCTCGTATTTTAAGCGACGTGTAGAAATATATACATTCCATAAACAGTATTCTACCGTTTCCTTACTATTTAAGGAGATTATAGAGCAATTTAAGGATAGGGGATTTATCCTTATTCATAGAAGTAGTATGGTCAATGTAAAATATATAAAGACGGTTAACAAACTCTATATTGTTTTAGATAATAATCAGAGATTGTCCATTAGCCGTTATAAGTACAATGAAGTATTTGAAGCTTTTACAAATTATGCAAAGTAGGCGATAGTAATGAGTAATGAATGGTTATGGGGTTTATTTGAGTTTG
>JAEYNQ010000291.1 GCA_023412455.1 Bacillota bacterium | reverse complement strand
TTCAAGCTCTTCATTAAGTAATCCAGCCACAGCTATAGCTACTCCATAGAGTCCTTCAACTGAAGCTGTTTTGCTGCAATCGGATATAGTTTGACTACCCTTTGCAAGCTTAAGTGATACTTTGACGCTTTTAACATCTGCTGTAATTGCCATCTTTTTCACCTCCTTTTGTTATGCTTTCACTTCTATATATGTGATGAAAAAGATGACTCCCTAGTTTTATCTTTAAATTTTTGCAAAATAAAAGTGCTAACCATGTATCATTACATCATTAGCACCATTTGTTTTTTCATAAAATCATTTATCTCTATAGTAAATCCATATTTTATCAATAACTATTCTAATGATATTCATCCCTCTTCATAGCTTTTCTAATATATATTAGCTTATATAACCTTGGTACAAATGGCACAATAATGGGTATAATGACGCAAGGCATTGCTGAAATGATCGTTGTCATTCTGACTTGGCATAAATGAGACAAAAACAAACAAATGGTCATTCCAGAAGGAAATAAATTAATAACAATATAAATGATATTCCCTACGGAACCCTTCCACCACTGTTTCATACCTTCTTCCCCAACAGTACTCTCTTCCTTATTTTGATCATAAAAAATCACCTTCAGGCACAGACCTATTATAACTAATGGTCCCCCAATTAATAGACCTAACTCTCCTGGTAAAAAACCTACATGTGGTTTATTTAAGTCAAACTCATATGCTGGACTAGGTAGCCAAAAAGTAACAAAACACAAGACACTCATCAAATCATTGTAAATCACAAGCCACAATAATTCTCCAGAGACTCTCTCAGGATGCAAAATCTTCTTAAGGATACACCCTATAGTCATAACAATCAAAACTGTTATACCAATATACATCATTTTCTCCCCCCATTTCTATATCCCACTAGGCTTAATATTAGAAACACCCTTTATCTCTTTACTACCTTCCTATCATCTACTCTATTAAATAATCATATAAGTGGTCTGGTACGCTATGTGCCATGTCAAAAAGAATATTAACGATTGGCTTATCTTCACCCTTATCATTTTTAATGGTCGTCTGGGCAATTGCCATGGGTTCTACATCTCCCATATAGTAGAAATCTGAACCTTCCCCATCACTCTTTTTAACAAATAAAGGGATACGAAGCCCTGTTTTGGTATGATCTCTAATCGCAATGGTTTCCTTAGACTCAGTGGTTACGCCGCTTCGTGTCATCCAGTTAAACTGCTTTTTATTAAGGAAACAATCCTCGTATTTGGTGCTTTCACTAATATCTTCTTGTTTATGATAGGTGACAAAAATAGGGCAGGTATTATACTTGATGCGGTAACCATACATAGTTGAAGACTCATCAGTTTCCCAATTAAGGATGCGGCAAACATCCTTCCTAGAATACTTTTGATATCTTATAAAACCTTTGTCATAAGTTTCTAGGCTATAGGCTTTATTAAATCCATCTATCCCATAAGCGATAAGATCTAAAAGATAAGTTTTAAATCCAGGATTTTTAAGATCATTTTTTAAGCTTTCAGCTATTTTAAGCGTTTCATTTTCTACTACAACACTGTGAGGCTTTCCATACTTTTCTTGGTCTTGTTTCTTGAAAAAGTCCCCATTTAAATAACGTACACTAGAATCTAAAGTTTCTTCTAAAATGTCATAGCTATAAGTCTCTTTAATTAGTTCTTTAAATTTGTGCCTTGTTAACTCGCCTTCTCTGATAAGTCTATCTAGTAATAGGAGCTCCTCAATACGTTTCCCATTTCCTAACTCCTTGGAATAGAACTCTAAGTGTGCCTTCTCCTCTTTGGATAAACTTACCCCTAAGTTTTCAACGCTCGCAACAAATTGATAATAAGAACCTGAATACGCCACAAAACCAAAGGGATCACGGCTTCCATGAATAATAAAATCCATCATCGTTGGTATTCTGCCTAATTTGAATTTCAGTAATTGATACTCTTCCACCAAAGCTTTCTTAGTCGCCATATTAGAAGTATTAATGGCTTCATAAATACGTTCTTTCGTAATACGGTCAAAATTCACTGTAGAAACGCCTGGTATACTACAACTCCCATTAGTCATCAACTTTCTAAGCTGATCTTTGTTAAAAGAACGATCCCCATATAAGGCAATGGGTACTAAAAAGTTATTAGCATAGTTTCCTATAAAGTCAATGACTACTACATACTCTTTCCCTTCACTTTTTCTAAGTCCTCGTCCTAACTGCTGAACAAAGACAATAGAAGACTGAGTGGGACGCAGCATAATAATCTGATTAATAGAAGGAATATCCACCCCTTCGTTGAAAATATCTACTGTAAAAATATAATCTAGGTAATCCCCTTCAGGCTCGCCCTTTTCAAGCCTTTCAATGGCTTCTTCTCTCTCATTTTCACTGCTACTTCCATCTAAAGCAATGGTTTGATAACCTCTACGATTAAACTGAGCTGAAAGTTCCTTTGCTTCATTGACACTACTGCAAAAAACGAGGCCCTTTACCCTACCCTCATCACAGCCATAAAAGTTTGCTTTATCCAAAATACGTTCTACCCGCTCATCAGAGACTAGATGATTAAAAGATGTTTTTTCATCTATGACTTGTCCATTGATTTCAAGTTCACTAACCCCATAATAATGAAAAGGACATAACATTTGTTCTTCCAAAGCTTTATTTAATCTAATTTCATAGGCAATATTATAATCAAAGGTCTTGTAAATATCATAGCCATCTGTACGTTCTGGCGTCGCTGACATGCCGAGTAAAAACTTTGGCTTAAAGTACTTTAAGATCTTTTCATAACTACTAGAACCTGATCGATGGACCTCATCAATAACGATATAATCGAAATGCTCCGGACTAAACTTCTCTAAGATATAATCTTTTGATAAGGTTTGAATGGTTGAAAATAAAAATCTTGCCTCATAATCCTTACTGCTCCCACTTAATATCCCCATGGTGACGTCTCTACCAAATATCCTTTTATAACTTCTTAGAGAAGCTCTTGTGATATTTTCTCTATGCACCACAAATAAAAGCTTTTTAGGATTAACCCTTTTGGCATCAAAGGCAGAAAAATAAGTTTTACCTGTTCCTGTAGCGGATATTAAAAGAGCCTTATCCT
>JAEYNQ010000274.1 GCA_023412455.1 Bacillota bacterium | reverse complement strand
TCGCCGTCTTCTGCAAGAGAAAGATAGGCTTCATTCTCCCATGCCAGAAGTACATCTCCAATACCATTTTCACCAAAACTTGTCGTTGCTCCTCTTGCACCTGAATCTAAGGCAATAACATTTTTATAAAGTTTTGTTACATAGTCTTTTACTTGTACTTCATCATTATCATATTGTTTTAAAGCCCATGCCCATGCCGCAAGATAATTCCATCTTGCACCTCCAGACGTTTTAGGATTTGGTGTTACAATTTTGACATCATCTCTTACTAAATCACCCCAATCTTTAATATTTTTTGGGTTTCCTTTTCTTACAAGAAATACTATGGTAGAAGTATACGGTGTACTATTCTCTTTAAATTCACTTTGCCAATTTGCATCAATCAAACCCGCTTTGCTAATCTCATCAATATCATAGGCTAGAGCAAGTGTAACAACATCTGCTTCAACCCCCTCAATAACTGATCTTCCTTGTTTGCCTGAACCTCCATGAGACTGTTCAACTTTAACACTCTTACCCGTTTTTTCTTGATAATATTTTGCAAAAGCCTCATTATATTCCGTATAAAGCTCTCTTGTAGGGTCATAACTTACATTTAAAAGCTCCACTGTTTTAGTTTCAGTTTTAGTTTCACCTGCTGTTGTACTTTCAACTTCAGTTGTATTGCATCCTGTAAAAGTTGTTACCCCTAACGCTAATAATAAAATAATCCCGATAAATTTTTTCATAAACCTCTCCCCTTTCATCTCACCAATTACTAGTTCACCTTTTACTATTCATTTCCTATCATTTTACTAGATTGCCACTTCCTGCAATAAGCTCGTCGCCTTTACTTAAAATATTAAGTAATGCTTGAATAATTGGGTTATTAATCCTTGTATACAGCTATCTTTTTGATATACTGAACGGCTTCGTCAACTGTTAGCTTATCACTGGACTGCCAATTCCTATAATATATAGAATCACCTTTCAATATATCCTTATCAGCAAATACCTCATCTACTGCAAGAAGAACTATAAGACCTGCATTATTCAAATGTTTACATACTACTTCAACTGGTTCATCTTTTTCTGGTTGATAAAGATAGGTGTGTTTCCCTTCTATACTTAACTGTTGTTCCACTTTTTGAACAAAGTCAGTTGTCATCTCATTTCTACCAATGGGGAATTCTACTATCACAGGATATTGTCCATTTAATCTGGCTCTAACTTCCTTTGTAATCTTTTCATCCAATAATAATCCCTTTTCTGTCGTATGAACATAATTTACAACACCACAAGCAGAAGTCATGTCAGTAATTCGGTCAATTAAAATGAGTTCTCCAAGCGTTTTATGTTTCGTAAATTCATCTGTCACAATTTTATCTGTAAAATCAATCTTACAAACAGCTATTTCATTTTTATTAAGCCTGTCGGTGTTATATTCATTCCCTGTATTCACATCAATGGTATGAACTATTTCTGTAACCCTACCAGGAATCATTTTTGTTCCTACTTTTATTAAGAAAATTTTTCCATTATTAAGCGGACTATCGTCCATCCATAAAATGGTAGCTGTAATAGATGATGTTATTTTTACATTTGAATGAATTGAAAGCACGCAACCTCTTGATACATCAACTTCTTTATCCAATTGAATGGTTATTGGCTGCCCTTTACGAGCTTTATCCACTTGACAATCTCCCACATAAATACTTTTTACATGTGCCGTCTCATTACTTGGTAATGATGTAATCTCATCCCCTACTCTGATACTTCCTGCTTCAACTTGCCCTTGAAAACCTCTAAATTCATGATTGGGTCGACATACACGCTGTACTGGCATATAAAATCCTTTTTCATCTGAATCTTCATCAATATCAACTTCTTCAAGATAAGGTAGTAATGCCTTGCCATGATACCATTTTGTATTTTTAGAGAGTGTTGTCACATTATCCCCTTCTGTTGCAGATACCGGAATTAATGTTATATTTTTAATTCCCAACTCCGTTGTCAAATCTGAAATTTGACTTTCAATTTTTTTAAATACTTCTTCACTATAACCTACAAGGTCCATCTTATTAACTGCAAAGACAATATTCCTTATTCCCATTAATGTACAAATTCTTGCATGACGTTTTGTCTGAATAAGAACACCTTGTTTGGCATCAACTAGAATAATGGCTAAATCTGCAAACGAAGCTCCCACTGCCATATTCCGTGTATATTCTTCATGACCTGGTGTATCTGCTACAATAAAGCTCCTATTATTCGTTGTAAAATAACGATATGCAACGTCAATCGTTATCCCTTGTTCTCTCTCAGCCATAAGTCCATCTAAAAGAAGTGAATAATCTATTTCTCCTTCTCTACTGCCCACTTTAGAATCAAGTTCTAAAGCTTTCTCTTGGTCTGCATAGAGAAGCTTTGAATCGTATAAAATATGTCCGATTAAAGTAGATTTTCCATCATCCACACTACCGCAAGTAATAAATTTTAATAATCCCTTCATACTAGAAATACCCTTCTTTCTTTCGCCTTTCCATACTACCAGTCTCTTCATGATCAATCACACGGCTGGTACGTTCAGAAGATATCGCACTTAAAGTTTCTTCAATAATTGCATCTAACGTATTAGCCTCTGACTCCCCCCCACCTGTAAGTGGATAACATCCCAGTGTACGAAAACGAACTTTTTTATACTCCATTTTTTCTCCTTCACGAAGCTTCATTCTATCATCATCCACCATAATAATATTGTCATCTCTATAAATAACTGGTCTCTCCTTCGCGAAATATAATGGTACAATTTCAATATTTTCTCTTTTGATATATTGCCATATATCTTTTTCAGTCCAGTTGGAAATAGGAAAAACTCTTATACTTTCTCCCTTATGAATTTTAGTATTATAAAGTTTCCACATTTCTGGTCTCTGATTTTTAGGGTCCCATGCCTGAGCAGCATTTCTAAACGAAAAAATTCTCTCCTTTGCTCGTGACTTCTCTTCATCTCGTCTACCACCACCAAATGCGGCAGTAAATTGATATTTTGCCAATGCTTGTTTTAATGCCTGTGTTTTCATAATGTCTGTATATGCTGAGCCATGCTCAAAAGGATTAATTCCCGCATCTATTCCCTCTTGATTGCTATACACTAACATCTCTATTCCAAACTTTTTAGCTACATAGTCTCTAAATGTTATCATTTCTTTAAATTTCCATGTCGTATCAATATGTAGAAATGGAAATGGTGGCTTTTCTGGATAAAATGCTTTCATAGCAAGATGTAGCATAACCGAACTATCCTTTCCTATTGAATAGAGCATAACAGGTTTTTCACACTCCGCTGCAACTTCCCTAATAATATATATTGCTTCAGCCTCTAACTGATCGAGATGAGAAAAATCGCCCATCACTAAGTCCCCCTTGTTTTTAATATTTATTTGACTCTTTTTTATTCACTTCAATGACTTGCACATTACCATTGACATCTTTAATTCGCCATGTACAACGATCTTCACTTTCTGAAATAGTCATTGTACTTCCTTTTCCACCCATGTCTGCTCCCAAATAAAATGAAATCGCATCTACTTTACATTCTTTCAAACATGATGTACATCCCCAACAATCCTTAAAATGCTTGATATATGCTTTATCCTCTTCATCTTTCTTAATCAAATTTCCAGGACACACTTCGATACAGCGTCCGCATCCAACGCAATTACTTTTCTGAATAAGAATGCTCATATGTTTCGCCCCCTACTACAAGTTCTCTTAAAATAATTTCTACTTTGCCATTAGTCATACGAGAATTAACATATTTTTCCCACTCACTACTCTTCTCAGGATAATCAGCATTTTCAGCAAAACCGTGCCATCTTGTTTCTTTTCTTGCCATAAGATGGGCGATAACCACCTTACATACAACCAGACGTTCTTTTAATTCATAGATACGAAGTAAATCATCCATATCTTTAGCCGACAGCTTATCTACCAATTCTGTTAATGCTTCAATCTTTTTATCTGCAAGTCTCAATGAACTTTCGTTATACTGATAATCTGTACCCATTCCACCGGCATATTGATCCATAATCTTTTGCATTGTCTCTTCTAACTGCTCTGTTGTTATAAGTGTTTCTTTATTATTTAAATAAGCCTCATATTCTTTTTTCTTAGATTCAAAGCACTCTTCATTAATCTCTTTAAAAGTATTGGTCTTTAAAAACTGCATGGCTGCTTCTGCAGCAATTTCCCCTTCTACAAGTGCTCCTGTTACATACTTTTGTGGGCATCCGCCTGCAACATCTCCAGCTGCAAATAAACCTTTTATTGTAGTTCGCCTATTATTATCTACCCAATAACCACTTGCAGTATGCCCCCCCACAATGTATGGCTCAGTTCCTTCAATTTCCACATTTTCTTGTGAAGGTCCTTTTCCAGATTCAATCCATTTTAAAGTCTGGCTCGGTGCCATATTAAGATAAGCTTTGTATAAATCTTGTTCCTGCTCCTTGCTAATTCCTTCTGTTCGCAAATAACATGGACCCTTTCCAGCTCTATTTTCTGAAACAGTACCATATAAACGTTGTGAAGTAGTCATCCCATACTTTGTTTCATAAACTTCACCTTGTGAATTAACTTGCTTAGCCTGAATTCCCTGTGCAATTGTTCCTGTGGGCGCAATTGTATCTTTACAACGAAGTGCAATAAAACGCATCTCAAAAGTAGTCATCTCAGCCCCTGCACGAATTCCCATTGCATAACCTGCTCCTGTATTAAATGGGCAATACCACATTTTATGTCTTGAAAAACCTGGATTATTAGGTCTATATAAACCTGCCGCT
>JAEYNQ010000250.1 GCA_023412455.1 Bacillota bacterium | reverse complement strand
GGTAGTGTACGTTGATCTACGATATGATAGGGGTGCCATTCGGGAGGGAAGAGGTTTCTGTAGAAGGAGGTAGTGAAGCGGTCGTCAATGAGGAGGAGTGTGCCACTGTCTTCCTCTGTTCGAATGAGACGGCCTGCTGCTTGGAGCACCTTATTCAGTCCAGGGTAGGTGTAGGCATAATGATAGCCACTCTTGCCTAGGGCATTGAAGTAGTCTTCAATCAGGGACCTTTCAAGGCAGATTTGTGGGAGTCCAACGCCTACAATAATGACACCTACAAGGCGATCGTATTTTAGGTCAATGCCCTCAGAATAGATGCCACCTAGTACACAAAAGCCAATATGGGTAGAAGTAGGCTTTTCCTTAAAGAGGTTTAGAAAGGCCTCTCTTTGTAGCTCGTCCATATCGGAGGATTGTTTATGGAGTTCATAATTTCCTTCAAATAACATGGAGCAGGTGTCATAGACCTCCAGAAGATATTTATAGGAAGGGAAGAAAATAAAGTAGTTTCCCACCTGTTTATCAACAATTTGCTTAAGATAGTGAGCAATTTGTGAATAACTTGCCTCACGATGCTGGTAGCGTGTGGATATATCCTTTGCAATAAGTCGCTGAACTTTGTGAGGGTCAAAGGGAGAATCAAAGCGGATAGCCATAGCCTCTGACTGACCTAGAAGGTCCTTGTAGTAGTCAATGGGGAGTAAGGTGGCTGAAAAGAGAATAACCGCCTTAAACTTATCCATGACTTCCCCTATAACAGCAGAAGGGTCCATACAAAACAGAGTAAGGAGCACATCCTCAATCTCCTTGCTGGCATAAGTAATGTAGTGCTCATCATAAAGCTCCAGGATCTTTATAAAGAAAAAGGCATCAAAATAAAGCTGAAGGAGAGCTTCGTTACCAGTGAGCTGAGGTGAACTGTGGAATTGCTTATCGCACAAATTTGTAAATTGACGGAGTAAATAATAGAGCTCATCAGGGGCTTCTTTTTTTATATAGTCGATATTTTGCTCCAAGAAGTCCTTTTTAATAGTAAGAAGCGCACTGTTTAATTTGTTAAGGGCCTTATTAAGGGCATTAAAGCCTTTGGGGAGTTGCCTTTTGACTTTAAGGAGCTCTTTTTTGGACAAGGTAGCCGTGTACATGGAACGGGAACGGTCCACTAAATTATGAGCCTCGTCAATAAGCAGCACATAATCACTTGCCTCTAGGAAGCGTTTTAAGGCCACTGTAGGGTCAAAGATATAGTTATAGTCGCAGATAATAACGTCCATCCACAACGCAAGGTCCAAGGAAAATTCAAAGGGACAGACGCGATGCTTTTTGGCATAGAATTCAATGGTGGCACGAGGGAAAGCATCCTCCTCATGAAGGGCATCCCAAATAGCTTCGTTCACCCTATCAAAGTGGCCTTCCGCATAGGTGCAATGAGAAGGGGTGCAATTCACCGTATCACAAAAGCAAAGCTTTTCCTTAGCTGTAAGGGTGATGGATTTAAGACGTAAAGGCTGGCTCCTTAGGGTAGTTAGCGCTTCTTCAGCAATGGTACGGGTAATGGTTTTAGCTGTAATATAAAAGATTTTGGAGCATTGCCCCTCACCCATAGCCTTTAAACTAGGGAAAAGGGTAGAAATGGTTTTGCCGATGCCTGTAGGCGCATTAATAAATAAGGTAGAAGAAGTGGTAATGGCCTTATAAACACTAACAGCGAGTTGGCGCTGCCCCGCCCGATAGTTCGTAAAAGGGAATACAAGCTCCTTGAGGGAGGTATCTCGCAAACTACACCAAGCTACATAGTATTTAATCCATAAAAAATATTTATCTGTCAGTTCCGTAAAGAAGGCCTTAAGCTCCTTGTAAGAGAGGAGCCTTGTAAAACGCTTTATTTCCTTGGTATCTAGGTTATAGTAGGTGAGTTGAACGCCCATCTCAGATAAATTTTCCTTGGTAGCATACATAAAGGCATAGCAGGTCGCTTGGGCCCAATGAAGAGGGTTGTAGTCTTCATCGATAAATTCCAAAGGAGTAGTAGTGGATTTAATCTCATCCACAGTCACTAAGTCTAGGGCATGAATAATCCCGTCGGCTCGTCCTTCTACTACAAACTCCAGGTTGTCGTAGGTACAAGTATAAGACAGAGCCACCTCACTGAGGTAGTTCTGGTCCATTTCTTTTTGGATTTTTTTGTGAGCTTTGGTGCCTAGGACAGCTCTTGAAGACCCTACAAAGGTACTGTCTAAATTGCCTTGTTTGAGAACAAATTCAATGAGGTCTCGCACAGAAATACATGCATGTTGATTGGAAATTCGCATAGGGTTCACCGTTTATCTAAAGTATTTGAGAAGGATTTCATAAAAATTTCTTGTAAAAATTGAGAGAAAGTGAATATAAAAATAAGATATGTCAATAATTAGACTACAGATTAAAATTAAGGGGGATGAAAAATGAAAAACCTAGAGAAGTCCAAATTAAACATCTATAAACGCCTATTTATAAAATATCACCTTCCACTCTCTATTGTCCTTATTGTAGTCTCTTTATTTAGTATTTGTAAAGTAGCAATTGGTACCTATGCCAAGGGGGTAAATGATGACCTTTCTTCCAAGGTCATAAGGTTTCATGTGGTAGCTAATAGTGATAGCGTAGCCGATCAGCTCCTTAAACAGCAGGTAAAGGATGAAGTTATTGCCTATATGGAGCCTATGTTGCAGCATGCTACCAGCCTTGAAGAGACTCGTAACCTGATTAATAAGAATAAAGATAGCATTAAAAAGCTTTCTGAGGAAGTTGTTCGGGAGAATGCCAAGGATTATCCTGTCTATGTGGCCTTAGATTATGCCAATTTTCCCACCAAGGCTTATGGCGATATTGTTTTTCCAGCAGGACGCTATGAAGCTTGTCGCATCATTATTGGAGAAGGAAAAGGAGAAAACTGGTGGTGCGTCATGTTTCCACCCTTGTGCTATGTGGATGCAGCCAGTGGCGTTGTACCTATGGAGGGAAAAGAAGAGCTTAAAGCCACTCTCAATAAAGAACAATACAAGCTGGTTGCCCAAAATGAAGGGAAGGGCTATCAGATACGTTTTAAGATAGTGGATTTAGTTAATGCTCGCTTGCATAAGGCGAACTATAAAGAAGCCCCCAAGTAAGGCGTCTTCCATTTTGGGGAGTTGAATATTACCCCATAAAGTAATAAAATAGAGTCAGTGTCATAAGTCTTAGTCATACTATATAGGGATAACACCTATAAATAGGAGGAACATAATGAAAAAAAATGTATTATTGCTCTTTGGGGGATGTTCATCAGAGCATGATGTTTCACTAAAATCAGCCACAACCATTCTTAATAATGTGGATGGGACAAAGTATACGGTACATCCTGTAGGCATTACCAAAGAAGGGAAATGGCTTTTATATACGGGCACAGATTATGATCTAACTACCAATGGTTGGCAGACAAATGGTATTCCGGCCATTTTAAGTCCAGATGCAACCCAGAAATGTCTTTGGGTGATGAAGGAAAGTGGTGGGACACCTGTGCGTATCCCTGTCGATCTTGTTTTTCCAGTGTTACATGGTAAAAACGGGGAAGATGGAACAATTCAAGGGTTATGTGAGTTAGCGCAAATTCCTTTTGTTGGTTGTGGCTTATTAGCTTCAGCAGTTTCTATGGATAAAGCTTTTACTAAGATCGTAGTAGCTACAAAGGGTGTGCCACAAGCAGGCTTTGTTATTGTTAAAGAAAAAGAAATGAAGGGCATTGATCAGGTAGTTGCTAAGATTGAGGCAGCCTTCCCTTATCCTTATTTCATTAAACCTGCTAATGCAGGCTCCTCTGTGGGTATTTCAAAGGCAAAAAATAAGGAAGAGCTTATTGCAGGCCTCTATGAAGCCATGAAGCATGACAAGAAGGTGCTAGTAGAAGAGACCATTATCGGTAGAGAAGTAGAAACAGCTGTACTTGGCAATGAAGAAATACAGGTATCCGGTGTGGGAGAAATTTTAGCCGCAGCAGAGTTTTATGATTTTGATGCCAAATACAATAACGCAGAATCTAAAACAGTGGTGAATGCGGATTTGCCAATAGAGATAAAAGAAAAGATAAGGGCTTATGCAAGAGATGTTTTTGATGCAGTAGAAGGTAAGGGCCTCTCTCGTATAGACTTCTTTGTGAAAGAAGATGGTAGTATTATCTTTAATGAATTAAATACCCTTCCAGGTTTTACTTCTATTAGTATGTACCCCATGCTTTTTGAAGAAGCAGGTATGAGAGTAGAAGAATTAGTCACACAGCTTATTGAATTAGCTTCTTTATAAAATAAAGGCTTTAGCAAGGTTATTTACGTCAAATAGCGTAAATAGCCTTGTTATTTTACGGAATGAGATACTTGAAGGAGGGATATAATTAAGTACAAGTAGCAAGTCCAAGAGATAGAAGGAGAGAAGAATGCAGGACGTTAAGATAAAAGTTTATGATAAGCAAATTTATGAAACCCACCATGATGCCAATGAGACCCCATTTGATGGACAAATCACCTTTAAGGGGAAGAGTACCTATGTTAGCTACAAAGACCCCAAGACAGGCATTGCAACTTTTATAAAGGTCCATGAAGGGGTTGTTTCAGTTAAAAGGATGGGGCCTTTTCAAGGCAATTTGGAGTTTAATCAGGATAAACCTCACCGGACCATTTATTTTACACCTTATGGTGAAATGGAAATTCAGATTACAACCAAGTCTTGTGACATTGAGACATACCCTAAGGGCATCAAGATCAGCATCGCCTATGAAATAATGATGCAAGGCAAAAAAATAAGTGATAATATATATATAATTGAGGCAAATTAGAAAAAGGGGGAAATGTTATGACCAGTATAAAGAAAGCCATTATTCCAGCAGCAGGATTGGGAACTCGCTTTTTACCTGCAACAAAAGCTCAGCCTAAAGAGATGTTACCCATTGTAGATAAACCAACGATTCAATATATCGTGGAGGAGGCTGTAGCCTCTGGTATCCAAGACATTATCATTGTAACAGGCAGAACAAAAAAAGCCATAGAAGACCATTTTGACAAGTCTGTAGAATTAGAAATGGAATTAGAAAAGAAACAAAGTAAGGAGCTTTTAGAGATTGCTCGCAATGTCTCACAAATAGCCAATATCTATTATATTAGACAAAAGGAACCCAAAGGGTTGGGACATGCAGTCCTCACAGCAAAAACCTTTATAGGCAATGAACCATTTGCCGTTCTTTTAGGCGATGATGTCATTGACTCTGAAAAGCCTGCCCTTAAACAAATGATTGAAGTATACAACAAGTATAATGCTTCTGTTTTGGGGGTTCAAACAGTAGAGAGAAAAGACGTGAATAAATATGGCATTGTAGATGGGGTACAATTAGAAGAGCGTGTTTATCGTGTCAATGATATGGTAGAGAAGCCAGCTGTAGAAGTAGCACCTTCTACAGTAGCTGTTTTAGGACGCTATATTATTACACCAGAGATTTTTGATTTCTTAGAGAAGCAAGAGGTAGGAGCAGGTGGAGAGATCCAATTAACAGATGCCCTTAACAAGCTAGCCAAGGTACAACCCATGTATGCCTATGACTTTATTGGGAATCGTTATGATGTAGGAAACAAAATGGGTTTCCTTCAAGCAACAGTGGAATTTGCTCTTAAAAGAGAAGAGCTACACGCTGAATTTAAAGAATATCTTAAAAAGATTACGGCAACCTTCTAGAGGTAACCTTCAGAGAGAGATGGCAATGCCATCTCTCTTTTTTTTAATCCACTGGTAAATTCTCTAAATACCTGGGGGAGGATGACCGATATGTTTAATAAGGCATAAAATATAAAGGAGGATACAAAAGTGAAAAGATGGTATAAGGTAGTAGGTATAATATGCCTTACATTGTGTATGGGAATAGCTACTGTAGCCAATACAGCTCCTTATTTAGACGAAGAGGAGTATAGAGAGGCATTAAATGATAGATTTCGTGAAGAGTCCGGATTAGTAGTAGAAAATAATCCTGATTTAGGCTATATAACCTACCGAACCACTGAAGGTTACACGATAACTAGGAATTATTACAAAGAAGAGATCACTGTAGAAAAGCAGCCTTATTATGAAGGAGAAGATAGAATAGGCTATATAGATGAGCTCTTTCCTCATTTTGAGTATGATCCGAGAGATACTACTATTGAGCATATTCAGATGGGGGATTACATCTATGTACGGGTAAATAACGATAATAATGTCACCTACATCAGTGCCTTTAATGATTATGTCATGCGTTATGGAAAGGTAACCAGCTTCACTTTTAATTCAGGAGAGGCGGCAACCCTCTTCATTCAAGATGAGAGGGGTCGCACCTATGATTACCGGGTACAACTCTATACACCTATTACAAAAGGAGGTAGGGCCATTACCTTAAATGAAATAAAGGAAGGGGATTGGGTAAAAGCCCTGATTGCCCAACGCATTATGGGAGAAGGGATCATTAACGAAAGTCTCCAAGAGTTAGTGGTAGATAATAATACCAGATACATATCCAATATTTATAGGGGACAGGTGGCCTCTATGAATGCCACAAGACAACTCCTCAATATACGTAATATGCAGTCTTTGCAAAAGATAGGTTGGGGGCCCTATAGCAATATCTTTTCCCTAGCCTTGAATCCTAAACAAGTAGAGGTCTACTATTTGGGCTCTCCTGTTTCTGTAGACTACATGACAAGAAATCTTAGGAGTGCACCAGGTTATGTCTATGTAGCAGCTGAACAATACATGGGCAAAGAAAATGCTGTTAAGTTAAACTTCCAAAGTAAGCTACAAACTGTTTTACCTAAAGCCATGGTAACTTATGCAGATGCCAACTCCGTTAGACTACTATCGGGAGAAAATCTTATATTAGCTAAGGACGCCATGATTGTGAGAGATAAACGTTTAATAGAACCTCATAGCATTATGGTAGGAGATATGCTTCAGGCAGTTGTATCAGGAGAAAACAGGTTGATTGTTGGGAATATTACAAGCGATGTAGATACAGGTTCTCTACAAGTCTATAGAGGGCGCATTAAACGCATTGATGAACGAGAGGAATTTGAAGTGGAGACCTTCTCTATGTTAGAAGATAACAGATGGTACTTCTATCCTTCACCTCGTACCTTTACTATTGATTATGATACCCAGTTCTACACAGAAGAAGGCGCTTTAGTAGGTGGAATCGAAGGCTTCTTAGATTATGGCGAAAACACCTTTAAGAATGATGTATTTACCGTTATTGCTATAGGAGATAAGGCTTATCGTATCGTTGATATGCCTTATGCAAAAGAATCTGTTAAGGGTGAAATCTATGAGGTAGGGGAAGGAAGCGTTAAGGTAAAAGATGTCTATTACTATCATCTGACTCAAAAAAGATGGATGCAGTATAGTAGTAAAAATGTAGGAGTAACCCTTACCATTCCAACCAATAGTGCAATCATAAAAGATGGCAGAGTTGTACCTGTTAGTAAGTTGGAGAAGGGTGATAAGATTAAAGCCATGTTAGATGTAAGCATTAAAGAAACAACGGGTGACAAGGCAAGTTATATTCTAATAGTAGAAGAATAGGAGGACAGCATGAAGAAGGCATTAGCAATAGGATTAACATTCATATTAAGTTTTACTCCCGTCAGTGCAGCAGAGGGAGAAATAGGCTATTTTGGAGGAGTAAGTTCAGGTAAAAAGATGGATACCCTCACCGCCTTAGCCCAAAGTAAGAGGAGCACAGTATCTAGATATACTCTTCCTTATAAAGAAGTGGTTTATTTATCCGGGACACCAGAAGTAGTGGAGGGAACCATTACGATTAACCCAGGAAAAGGGGTAGATAAGGATAAAGGGACAGGAGACTATACAGAAAGCTATGTAGTAACTGCTCAAAATAAAGAAAAAACAGCTTCTGTTACAAGGAATGTGACCTTTAAAACCCAGTATGTTTATGATGCAGAAAGAAAACAGACCATTAAGACCTCTAATATTACCAGATGGACAGAAAATGTATTAGCAGGCGGCGTACTTTATCAACTCCGATCAGCTGATTCTACCTTTAGCAAGAGTATATTAGAGCATTATGCACCAGGAGTAACTTATTACCGTGGTGATATAGACTATACAGCCGTATACACTGTAGGAGAAAGTAGGGCAACGGTAACCGTTGAAGGACCTATTTATGGTTATGAACAGGCCTTTGCAAAAACAGAGACACAAAGAAGAACAGTCACCATCCAAAAAGGGGATAACGGAGAGGGGTATACGGTATATGAAACCCCAACGGTTACGGCTTATAAAGATATTACCTATGGTGCCAATGAACCAGATGCCATTAGTTTTGCAGGAAACTATAAAGAGATTATCCGTAATGAAGGTGTCTTAAATTATGAGATTGATAATTTCTACCTCTACGAGGATGAGAGAATAGGGACCATTAATGTACAAAATTCCCCCACTATTGACCAACTTTCTATAAGGGAGATTCCTTCAATGGTAGGACATCCTGCCCTTACAGATGTGAAGAAGGCTTATAGTATGAAAATATTTGAAGAAGATCCTAGGATGTTCTCACCCAATCAGGTAGTTACAAGAGGAGAGTATATTACCATGCTTGTAAAAGCCCTCCAAATGCCTCTTCCAGAAGTAAGCAGAAGGAGTAATACTAAAGTAGTAGAAGAGTCACCTTTTACAGATGTAGCCTTAGAAGATAGCTTTTATCCCTATGCAAAGGCTGCTTATGATGCGGGACTCATAGGGGGAGGAAAGGTGGATAGGAATAGTTATCTCACCCGTGAAGCTATGTACCTGCTCAATATAAGGGCCATTGGATTAGAGCGGTTAGGAATAGGTACAGCAGGTAGTTACACACCTTTTGTAGATGATAATATGATTTCTTCTTGGGCAAAAAATTCTATTTATGCGGCCAGCAAGATAGGCCTTATTACAGTAAGCAATGGGTATATCTTCCCAACCAAAAAAGTAACAAAAGCAGAATGTGCCACCTTCTTAAATGAGTTCATCAATTACCTCCGTTATGGTCTTCAAAAAGATTATAACCAGAAGATGTTACTGGGCTAAACAAATAAGAGAGCATCAACTAAAAATAACCACCCCTATTAGTTAGGAGTGGTTATTTTGCTTTTTTTAAATATTTAATATCCATTTCATGCTCACCCACAGAGGACTTAATAATTGCAAGTTCGGTTTTAATGTCATGTAATTGAGTTGAGATGGTCTGAACAATTTCTTGTGATAATACATTTGAGACATCTATGGATAATTGAGTAAGACGTTTATCAATCTGGTTAAAACCAGAATCAACCTTATCCTCAAGAGAGACGAATTTATCCTCAAGAGAGACGAATTTATCATCAAGAGAGATGACTTTATCCTCAAGAGAGACGAATTTATCATCAAGTGAGGTAATCTTAGCTAATATTTGTTGTAAAAGTTCGTTTTCCACATTTATCACTCCTCTTGCTAGCATTATAGCATAAAGTTTAAAGTGAGGGATAGATTAAATGATAAATTTATTGGCTTACAGCCTTTACGGCTTCAAGTAATTTTTCAGCTGTCATGGAGTGGGGAACATTAATGCGCTTAATATCTTGACGATTGATGGTTGTAGTGGACTTAGTGTCCGTCGTTTGAAAAGAAATTCCCATTTGAGTCAGTAAGTCCTGCATTTCCTTGGTATGTCTAAACTCAGGGTAAGAAACCGCCACAAGATCTCGCTTGCCTAAATACTTTTCAATAACACCCCAAGCGCATGAAACTTGATAATAAACATCCTTTGTGGTTAATAAAGTGAAAGGGGTATGGTTATAACCATGAATTTGAATATCAATTAAGCCACTTTCCTCCATTTCTCGTGCTTCTTCCCAAGTAAAGTGGAGATTACCTGTATCTACCCCTACAATGCCCGGAGAGACAAAGAAGGTAGCAGGAACCTTATATTTCTGAAGGATAGGGAAGGCAAGGGTATAGTTGTTGAGATAGCCATCATCTGCTGTAAGGATAATGGGCTTATCAGGTAAACCACCTTCTCCCTTTAAATAAGCATCTAAATCTTTAAAAGTAATAGGGGTATAGCCATTAGCTAATAGCGCTTGTATTTGCTCTTCAAAGCGTTTAATACCTACAGTGATAAAAGGACTAGCAGGCTCAGTTTCTTCACTAAACACATGGTACATTAATACAGGTAGAGTTTGATTCGGATAGCTTGGTTTTTGCTCTAGGTTATAAGAAGGAGTTTGACGTGGTGCTCTATCAGAAATAGCCCTTCCTTCTAATAAAAGGTCTTGAGTAGAAGACCAAAGAAGCTTGCCACTGGCGTTAAAAGCCTTGGCTTCTAATCGGCCTACGCCATTATAAAGAAGACTAGCATCCAATGAAAGAATAAAAGGAGCTGTAAAGTTGTAGTCTATCACTTCGTTGTTTAAACTATATTGTATACAATGTATAGAAGAAGCACTTGGGCTTTTAACTTGAACTAGTAATTTGCTGGCTTTATCAAAAGTCATATATTCTGTAAGAGGTATGTAAGCTTCAGACAAGTGGACTTCTCCATGGGTAAGGCTGTCTTTAAAGGCAACAGGGGATGTAGGACTAATCCAAGGCTCCTTTAGTAATTGGTTGTAAAATTTATAATAAGGACTAGTGGTCTGTAGTTCTTTGAAATCATAGAAAATGGTATGAAGCTTGGGGTAATTTAAAGCCACATTATAATAAAACGCATTAAGCGCCATGAGACCTTCGCTTGTGTTTGTATCATAGTGAAGAGTCATTAAATCATGGACAAAGATGGGTTTTGTCTCAGCAAAGGTAGCATAGATTTTCTCCAAAAAGGGTTGGTCTTGGGAGCCTCTATAATCTAAACCGATCCCCGTTACCTCAGGAATAGCATAAGATGACAAGTTTTCTAAGGTTTGTGGATAAGCAATAAGATAAATATTACTAGCAGAGACCTTACTATTTAAATTATAAAAGTTTTTAAGGACTTCTATGTAGGCTTCATGAGCCATATTTTTTTCTGGAACAAGAGAAAGGACTACCTCTGTCTTAAAGTTCTTAAAGCGAGTAAAGGCATTTTGCCATGTAACCATGGAGACAGACTGGTTAACAGGTACGACAATATGTACTGGCTCAGTTGGATCACTAGGTGGCGTTAAAAGCTCTGTTAGATTATTTTTATAATGCTTAGGAGTAGCTATAACAGTACGAGTAGTTGCCTTCGCATTACTTATCATAAGCTGAAAGGATTGTAAAGCCGTGTCTTTAGCCAAGACATGAGGCGTTACTAAACAAAAAACCAATAAGCTAGTCCATAGCTTTGTGAGTAGCTTATTATGAGATATAGGGTTAAAAAACATAATTTCCTCCTTGATTAAATTAAGGTAAATAGAATCCTTTTTACTGAGTCAACAGCTCGATGGTGTTAATAAGCTCTTGAGAGGTCATAGAGTTTGGAACGATAATCCGCTTGATATCCTCTCTTTTAAACACTGTCTCTGGTGAGGCAGTATTAGTGGTCTGAAAAGAGACGTTCATACTCTTTAGTAAAGCTTGGGTTTCAGGAGTATAACGAAATTCAGGACAAGATACAACCAAGAGATCCCGTTTTCCAAGTTTTTGCTCAATCACACCTATTGCCCTAAGAACTTGATAGCTGACATCTTCTAGGGAGAGCTTATTAAAGGGTGTATGATCGTAACCATGTATTTGAATGTCAATAAGACCACTTTGCTCCATTTCAAGAGCTTGCTCCCAGTTAAAGCGAGGGAGTCCATGATTTTTAGTAATGGAGGCAGGTGGTAAGAAAAAGGTTGCAGGCACATTATATTTCTTTAGAATAGGATAGGCTAAAGTATAATTATTAAGATAGCCATCATCAGAAGTAACAAGAAAAGGCTTCTCAGGAAGTCCAGACTTTCCTTTTAAGTACCTATCCAAATCATAAAAGCTAATCGGCGTATAACCTGCCTCTAAGAGGCCTGTTAGTTGTTCTTCAAAATGCTTAATATCTACAGCAATATATTGCTGAGAAGGCTTCACTTCCTCGCTAAAGACATGGTATAAAAGGACAGGAATATAGGTACTACTATAAATAGGCTTTTGACCTAATGGAAAAAAGCCAAGTAAACGCTTGCTACGAGGTAAAGGCTCTGTCCCTTTTAACAGTACATCAATCTCTTTAGACCAGATAGGTACACCACAAGTATCATAGGCGATAACCTCTAAACGCCCCAGGCCATTATACATTTCTATAGCAGATAAGCTGGTGCTATAAGGGGGTGTAAGAGTCGTTTTAAGGCGCTCACCATTTAATTTATAGTGCATGGAATAAACATTCTTAGAAGCAGTGGGCGTCATGGAAACCCAAATAGTTGACTCAGTAGTCAAAGAAGTGTTAGAAAGAAGGGGCTCATTCTTTTCTAAAAGTAAATCCTCTAGAGAACCATAATAAAGCTGGATTTCTTTTTCACCAAGTATAAAGGGAGTGAGAGAAACAGCGGCTTGGCTTGTAGAAGAAGTAGTCGCATATATAGGAAGGTTAGTACTTAGTCCTACTGCAGTGGCTAAAATAAAAGCAAATTTTCTCAAATGATTTGGCATGGTATAACGAGACTCCTCTCGATCACTTGTTTTTATTTCATTATAGTCAATTTTATACCAGCAAACAAGAAAAAACCACTAAAGGAACTAAAATAATATTACTAAAATGTTAAATTTATTAAGTAATAAGTGGAAAAGTTGACATAAGTTTAAAATTCTTGAGTCCTTAATCCTCAAC
Source organism: Bacillota bacterium (assembly GCA_023412455.1). Taxonomy (GTDB): domain Bacteria; phylum Bacillota; class Clostridia; order Lachnospirales; family Cellulosilyticaceae; genus Sporanaerobium. The sequence continues at coordinate 2,496 of JAEYNQ010000250.1, read as the reverse complement.
AGATAAGGGCTGTTTTAGATGAAAACATCTTGGAAATTCCTGCTTATTTAAATATGAGCAAATAGTAAATTCCATTAAATGGATATTGAAAAACAAGAAATAACAAGCTATAATCACCTTATCAAGCATGCCACATGTTGATAGACGAAAGACAACTGTGGTGGATTACATACATATTACATATATTACAAAACTATTAAATTAGATAACATAATCCATACACAACCCTAGAAGGAGTCTTCGTCAAAAATGACAACATATTTTAAGGAGGACTTACATAATGAAATTACGTCAAAAATTAGCAGCTGTTCTTGCAGCAACTATGGTAGTAACTGCAGTTCCAGTTATGGCAGCATCAACTAACTCTCTTACTCACGGGATTATCGTAGAGGAAAAAGGAGAAACTATTAATAATGCTGGCCTAAAAATTGAAATGAAAGACAGCGTAGATACTACAGGCGCTATGTTCTTTGTAAACTTAGAAAATGCAGAATGGCAAGTTTCAGGAACACATACAGCTACTGAAGGCAATTTAGAGATTGAATATAAAGCAACAGGTAAAAAAGAGTTACAAGTAACTATTAAAGCAGCAGCAGGTCAAACTTCTGCAAAAGAAAACTTTACTCTTCCATTAAACGTAAAATTAACAGGTGGAGAAGCAACAGTAGCTATTGATGGTAATGCTACAGTGATTACAGATATGGCTCCAGTTGTATTTGCAAAAACAAGTGATGCAAAAGCTACTGTAAAAGTAGAAGATGTAAAAAATATTTACAAAGATGGCGTTATTGCTGATATCGTTATCGAAGAAGCTTTAACAGGTTCTATGGACCCAGCAAATGGTGACGCAGGCAAAGTGACTATTAGCCTTGACAACACAGATTATGAATTTATCAACTTATCAGCAAGCAACATTGAATTAACAAAAGGTTTCTCAGGCTTAACAGCAACTACTGATGTAACAAGAGGTGATGAATTCACACTTACATTATCAGGCAAATCAACACAAGCTCCTGGTAGAATTACTCTTAAAAATGTAAGAATTAAACTTAAATCTTCTAAAACCCCAGTAATCGGTGACCAAATCGCTGTAACTGTAGAAGGAGATAAAGTAACAACTACTTCAGTTAAAGTAGCAGAAGTAAAAGGCTTTGGGAACACTGTTGCTATGAAAGATGATAAAGTAGTTGAAGCAGTAGCTGGTACCCAACAAAAAGTGACTTTCTCAATCAAAGAAAACGTAGATGACAGCATCTTAGAAAATAGAGAAATCGAAGTAAAATTAGATAAAGGTTACCTTTCTAGAACAAATGCTGCTTCTCAAACACTTACTGTAAATGCTAAATTAAACGGTACAACAGAAAGCATAACAGCTACTCCAATTACAAATAACGATGGTTATATCGTAGGTTTCTCTTTCCGAGCTCCAGCTACATTAAGCGCAACTAAAGTAGATGAAATCACTTTTGAAGATCTTAAAGTGTTTGTTCCATTAAATGTTGAAGGAGATATTACACTCACTACAACTGGTCGTGCTTTAGCAGAAGAAGCAAGCACTGTAGCTCTTAATGTAAAAAAACCAGTAGAAGTAGCTTCAGAAGCCCTTACACTTAAAGTGGGTCTTAAAGATCAAAAAGGTGGAAAAATCACTATTAAAGAAACAGAAAAAGGAATGCTTAAAGCCAACCAACTCATCGTTGAGCTTCCAGAAGACCAAGCTATGACATTCTCTACTAAAGCTGAACACAAACCAGTTATTAAAGTAGTAGAAGGTGACCTTCAAATTGGTGACTACAAAATACAAGACAACCAATTAATTATTAATGTGAAACGTGGCTCTAGAACAGCTTCAACACTTGAAATTTCTGATTTTGTAGTATCTACAGACCGTACATTACCAGAAGGAACTTATGATGTAGTTGTAAAAGGTACTTCACTTGTTAAAACAGCAGATGTTATCCTTGATGAATCTCAAGTAGCAGGTGCTGAAAATGAAAAACAAAACGCTATCAAAGTACAAGATTTCATCGTTATTGGTACAGCCAATACAGAAGACCTTGCAGCAAATGGACTTAAAAAAGGTAAAGCTGTATTCACTATTGGTGAAAAAGCTTACACAATGAACGGTGTAAAACAAGAAATGGATGCGGCACCATACATCTCTAATGGCCGTACAATGGTACCAGTAAGATACATTGCAAACGCTCTTGGTATCAACAACACAGATATCTTCTTTGCAAACGGAACGGTAACGATCATTGCTGGAAACAAAACCATTTCTATGGAAATCGGAAGCAAAATCGTTAAGTTAAACGGTGTAGCTGTACGTACAATGGAAACAGCACCAGTTATCACAGGTGATAGAACCTTCGTACCTGTTTCAGAAATCGGAGCAATCCTTGGCGTATCTGCAACATGGGATGGCGAAGCAAAAACAGCAACTTTCGAAAATAAATAATTCACAAAGATAAAGTAAAAAAGATGGGATGCCCTTAG
>JAEYNQ010000244.1 GCA_023412455.1 Bacillota bacterium | reverse complement strand
TTAATAGGTGTTACAGAAGATGATATTCGTGAGACACGTTTCAAGTGGAATATCGTACCTGTTTATAAAATGGTTGATACCTGTGGTGGGGAGTTTGAAGCAGAATCACCTTACTATTACTCAACTTATGATGAAGTGGATGAAGTAGAAGTATCCGACAAAGAAAAAGTCATGGTTATTGGTTCAGGTCCTATCCGTATTGGGCAAGGGATTGAGTTTGACTACTGCTCAGTTCATGCCATTATGGCACTTAAGAAAAAAGGGATTGAAACCATTATCGTGAACAATAACCCAGAGACAGTGAGTACAGACTTTAATACTTCTGATAAACTTTACTTTGAACCCCTTACAGATGAAGATTTCTACCACATTTACTTAAAAGAAAAACCAATGGGGGTCATCCTTCAATTTGGTGGTCAAACAGCTATTAAGCTGGCAAAATTCTGTGAGAAAATGAATATTCCAGTACTAGGCACCCATCCAAAACATATGGATGAAGCAGAAGATAGAGAGAAATTTGATGAGATCTTAGAAAAACTTCATATTAAACGTCCAAAAGGTAAAGCCATTTGGTCAGTAGAAGAAGGTCTTAAGGTAGCAGAAGAACTAGAGTACCCTGTTCTAGTACGTCCTTCTTATGTACTAGGTGGTCAAGGGATGGAAATTACTTATGAAGCCCATCAATTAGAAAGATACCTTATCAATGCTTTTGATAGAGATCCAGAAAACCCAGTGCTGATTGACCGTTACTTAATGGGACGTGAGATTGAGGTAGATGCCCTTTCTGATGGGGAAAACATCTTAATCCCAGGTATTATGGAACACTTAGAAAGAGCAGGAATTCACTCAGGAGATAGTACAACACTTTATCCAAGTGTGAACATTCCAGAGCATATTAAAGAAAAAATCATTACTTGTACACAAATGCTTGCCAAAGAGCTGAAAGTACTAGGAATGATTAATATTCAATATATCGAATACAAAAATGACTTATATATTATCGAAGTAAACCCACGTTCAAGCCGTACCGTACCTTATATCTCTAAGGTAACAGGGGTGCCTATTATTGACCTTGCGGTAGAAGCCATGCTAGGCAAGAAGATTCCAGAGCTAGGTTATGGCACAGGTTTATATCCAGAGCCACAAGGCTTCTATGCCGTAAAAGTACCTGTATTCTCTACAGAGAAATTACCAAGAGTAGAAGTAAGCCTTGGACCAGAAATGAAATCAACAGGGGAAGTACTTGGCGTAGGGGCAACTGTAGAAGAAGCCCTTTACAAAGGCTTCATTGCAGCAGGTAAATCACTTCCAATGCAAGGTGGTACCATCTTTGCAACCATTCAAAAGTATGACCAAGACGAGTTTGTAGAGATTGCTAAACGCTTTGCAAGTTTAGGTTACAAATTTGTGGCGACAGAAGGAACAGCAAAGAAATTACAAGAAAACGGCATTGAAGCAAGAGTCGTGGCAAAATTATCACCTGTTAAAGGGAAAAAATTCGTAGAAGAAACAGATGAAATCTTTACACTTCTAAGAAGTGGGGAAGTTGACCTTGTGGTGAACACCCCAACTAAAGGAAATGACTCTAAACGTGATGGTTTCAAAATCAGACGTTTAGCTATTGAGTCTTCCATTCAAATTTTAACTTCTTTAGATACAGTAAGAGCTTTAGCAGACATTGTATCTAAACAAATGACTACAGAACAAACAGATATTTATGATATGGGAGTAGGTCGTCATGAGTAAAAAAGTAGTAGAAGGAAAAATCATAGGGCAAGGTCAAATTGCCCCTATGATTTATAAAATGATTATAGAAGCGCCAGAAGTTGCAGCAAATGCTAAATGTGGGCAGTTTGTGAATGTTTATCCAGCTTCAAAGAGTACCTTATTACCTAGACCAATTAGCATTTGTGAAATTGGTGAAAGTACCATTACTCTTGTTTATGGAGTAGTTGGGGAAGGTACAAGAGAATTTTCTCAGTTAACGACAGGAGATACGATTCGCATCAGTAGCGCCCTGGGGAATGGCTATCAGGTACAAGAAGCCCCAGTGTCTATTCTAGTAGGGGGAGGGATTGGTGTACCACCTCTTGTGGAACTGGCAAAAAATATTCCTGGTGAAAAAATCGCCGTCTTAGGCTTTAGAGATGAACCGTTCTTAGTGAAAGAACTGGAAGACTTAGGCGTAAAGGTGTATGTTGCCACAGATAGTGGAAAAGTAGGCTTTAAAGGGAATGTGATTGAACTTATTAAAGCAGAAAATCTCAAAGGAGATTACTTCTATAGCTGTGGGCCAAAAGTGATGCTAAGAGCACTAGCAGCTTACTGTGAAGAGGTAAGCGTACCAGTTCAAGTGTCTCTTGAAGAACGTATGGGCTGTGGTTATGGGGCTTGTGTGGGATGTGTATGTAAAATAAAAGCACCAACTGAAAAAGGCTTTGAACATAAAAAAGTATGTAAAGATGGTCCTGTATTTTTAGGAAGCGAGGTGAAATGGGATGAATAATCAAAAGAGCCTTGACCAATTAGCAGCAGAGCAAGGGATTGATTTAAGTGTCAACCTAGCAGGGGTTACCCTAAAGAATCCTATTACCACAGCTTCTGGCACTTTCTCACCTCATGAGAGCAGTGAATTTTATGATTTAAGTGAACTTGGTGCCATGATTACTAAAGGGATTGCAAGTGTACCTTGGGATGGCAATCCTGTGCCACGTATTGCAGAAACCTATGGCGGGATGATCAATGCTGTAGGCCTTCAAAATCCAGGGGTAGATTACTACCTCGAACATGAAGTGCCCTTTGCAAGACAATTTGATACCAAGATTATTGCCAATGTGGCAGGGCATAGTATTGTAGAGTACTGTGATGTGGTAGAACGCTTAAATGAAGCAGATGTAGACATGTTAGAAGTCAATATTTCTTGCCCAAATGTGAAAGAAGGCGGGATTGGCTTTGGAACTTCATGTGATATGGCAGCTAAGGTAACCAGAGAAGTAAAACGTATTAGCAAAAAGCCTATTATTGTAAAGCTTTCTCCTAATGTGACGGATATTGCAAGCATAGCTCAAGCAGTGGAATCAGAAGGGGCAGATGCCGTTTCATTGATTAATACTCTAATGGGAATGAAAATTGATGTGCATCGCAAACGCCCAGTGATTGCTAACAAAATGGGAGGGTTCTCAGGGCCAGCTGTTAAACCAGTGGCTGTACGTATGGTGTATCAAGTAAGACGTGCGGTGAATATTCCGATTATCGGTTTGGGTGGCATTATGACAGGGGAAGATGTTGTGGAATTCCTGATGGCAGGTGCAGATGCTATTTCTGTAGGCACAGCGGCTTTTGCGAATCCTACGGCACCAGTGGAGATTAAGAGGGAACTGATTGAATACATGGTGAGGTATGGCTTTAAAAACTTAAAAGAAATTAGAGAGAGTTTCGAAGGCTAAATGAGGGGGAGATGAAAGAGCTTGTCTATCCTACGAGGTTCCGCTCCGTATTTTCTGAGGCACTAAGCTCACTTTTTTGATAAACGCCCACAAACTCGGCTACGCCTCAAACACGTGGGCTAAGCCCTATCAAAAAAGTTCACCAAGTGCCTCTAGAAAATACTCCGAAGTCACCTCTACGGACAGACAATCTCTTCCACTCCACTCCAATATAGCTTCTTTACCGCTATAAAAGATTAAGAGATAAAAAGAATAAGACATAAAAAGAATAAAACAATAAAACATCAAAAGATAAAAATATTAAAAGATTAAAAGACAAGAGACAAAAAGATAAAAAGACTAAAAATGATTAGAAAGCTAGATTAAAAGATAGAGGTAGGGGAGGAAACTCTCCTTTCTTTTTAGAATACCCTTTGGGTTTAAAGCTAAAGGTAAGTGTTAATAGATATAAAACAAAGCTGTGAAGTAAAATAGGGTAACAATGAAATACAATAATACAATTCAATCAGTCCATACATAAGGGTATGAACTAGGGAATAACGAAAGGATGAAGCATATGAGTTACAAAAAAGAGTTTATTGAATTTATGGTAAGATCAGGGGTATTAACTTTTGGAGATTTCACCACTAAAAGTGGTC
>JAEYNQ010000010.1 GCA_023412455.1 Bacillota bacterium | reverse complement strand
TTTCTATCGTCATCAATAAGTATCGACAAGAAAATTGTGTGACACAGCAAGATTGATAACATCATACCAGCCGTAGCCATAACTTAGTCCTCCTTAAAATAAAATTCTTTATACGCTTTATGGAATTCAGGGTATACTCGGCGTGGAATGTAAAACTATATTATTACCTTCATTCACACCTCACCCTTAGCTTTTCAACCCAGAGTAGCACAAAATCCACCCTGAAGGCGGATTTTGCACAAATTGGTATATTTTTGGGCACAAATTGGTCAAAAAAACTATTATTTTAAATAATTCTGCAATAAATTAGAGATAAGGAACGAGTTAATTTGGAGGGGTAAGAAGCACCTTTGCTTCAAAAATACCGTCAGCTGCATTAAATTCCCATTCCCCATCATAGCGCCCAGCCGCCGAACATATACTGGCAATTCCGATGCTCTTGCCCTCTGGCAAGCCATCTGAGGTTTTAATACTCCTATGGCAGGAATTTCTGCAAATGATCACCAGCTTGTCCCACTTCGTTCTAATAATGATTTCGATAAAAGGATTTTCCGTTCCGGATTCACGTGAGCCATGCAAGGCATTTTCAAGAAGATTTGCAAGTATTGCTACAAAATCCACGTCCCTTATTTTACATCGTGAGGTCACATCTGCTTTCACTTCATAACGTATATTCCCATGTTGTGTAAGTCCATCATATGCAATGAGAATATTGTTCACTGTGTCGTTCTCACAAAACCGTTTTATGATATGGCTTTCTGCATCTTCAGCATAGTCGTGCAGATAACTTAATAGACCTTCATTATCACCTACTTTTGCATATTGAGCAATTACGAGATAGTGGTGATGCAGATCATGACGAATGCGCCTAGCATCCTCTTCAGCATTGCGGAGGTTCTCAACTTGTTCTTTCAAGTAAGTAGCATTTTGTTCTATAAGACTCGCTTGCTCCATGTTTGAAATGTAGGTGATAGATGAGAAAATAACGTAGTTTACCGTTATAAATAAAATGGTAAGGAATATAAACAAAATAATACTATCTTTATCATAAAACCACGGATTTTTTGATATAGCAGTGAGCATACATAAAAGTGCACAAAACACAAGTGATACGATAGTTAATGACCACCAGCTTCTGGCACTTTGTATCGACCAGCGACTAAGATATTTACGAATATACTTCTGATATAAAAAAATAAAGACTATATAAAGAAGAAAAAGAATAGCTGAGCATATGAGCGTATGGTAAACAGTGAACGGTGCATCAAATATACCATTTTTCTCTAAAACTACTCTTGTAATTAGGATACTGATTGTATCAATAATTGTATAGGTAGCCATATAGGTGGCAAAATAGAAACAACGTTTCGCCAGAAAACCTTTTGACAGAATGAGATACACTCCAAAATATACTATGATTGAGCTAGAAAACAACCCGCTAATAAGTCTCTGAACATCGTCAATATCTAGCGATATAATACCACCTGTTAAAGAAAATATAGACAGAAGAGACCACACGAGTACAGTCCTTCTTCTGGAATATTTTCTATCATCATCAATAAGTATTGAAAAGAAAATAGTGTGACACAGCAAGATTGATAGCATCATACCAGCTGAAGCCATAGCTTAGTCCTCCTCAAAATAAAAGTCTTTATACGCTTTATGGAAGTCAGCATACACTCGGCGTGGAATGGGTAAAATACAGCCGTTTTCCATTGTAATGGCTTTACTGTCGAACTTAGATACATGGGCGAAATTCACAAGATAAGATGCACCGAGCTGCTTGAAATCCGAAAATTTAGTTAACACTTCTTTTTGTTTCTCTAGTGTGCCATAGACACGCACTGCCCCTGACTTAAGATGAAACTGCGTATATTTTCGATCTGACTCACAAAAAAGAATTTCATCCACACATAACTGCCTGATGCCATCTTCTGTTTTTACAGTAACGTTACGCTGCGCTTTGTTATAAAAAAATGCTGTCAAAAAGTCCATTGCTTCATCAAACTGAGTTTTATCAATTGGTTTCAATATGTAGCGTAATGCATGAACACTAAATGCTTCCAGCGCATATTCCTTTGACGTGGTGAGAAATATAATTGGACACCTTATCTTTTCACTATGTAACTCGCGAACTAGGTCAATGCCTGAGAGTCCAGGCATGCAAATATCCAATAACATTGCATCAAATACTATTCCACCTTCCAATGCTCTAAGCAATTCGTCTGCTGAAGTATATGTAGCAATATTCACCGTCATTCCATGTGCCGAAGCATATTCACTTGTTAGTGTAAAAATGATTTCCAATTCCTTCGATATATCATCACAAATAGCAATTTTTAGCATAACGGTCACCTCCTTCGAACACATAAATGCAGCTTACCTCAAGCCCAGATGTTTTATATACATATTCTTGATTATCTCATAGATAGCTTTATTCTCATGTGTCATTAATTCTAAATCTTCTCAATCTATCCGTAATAAGCACCTTGGTGATAAAAAAAGCATTATAATCCTTTAAGCCAATTTTTCCTTAGAAAAAGGGGCTGCCTCACCATAGCATAATTCAACAAGCTCTATATTTCCTTCAATAACATCAGCAACATATTTTGATGTTATTTCATATTCTTGGCACCAAATAATTTCTCTCTCATCTTTTCAAGTATTCATATTTAATAGTATTTTATATTATATTTTTACAATTTTCAATTAATTATGTCATAATACTTTTAATCGTAATGCTTTCATTACCAAAAAGGTAGGCCTCATAAATAATAAAAAGGCCCAGGATACTCCTGAACCTAAAATAATCTATTACTGGCTAGCCTTTTTGATTACGCTTAGATCTTCTATGCCACTAACCATTTATATTTTTCAACGCTATACAATGGAATGAATGGTAAAAGAATAGGTGTTTTCTTTATGTATGCTTGATATTCTGCATTGGTGCCATAATTCTTATTTTGCCTTATTTCTATTCTTCTAGTTCCACTAAACATAATATAGATGATACAGATATACCCCAGAGATGCTGCTAGCCACTGCCATGCGCCCTCATAAATGTTCACTCCTGAAATAAATACACCTGTCCAAAATATTACTTCGCCAAAATAATTAGGGCAACGTACTATTTTATATAGCCCCGTATCACAAAAACGTGTTGGATTCTGCTTTTTGAGCTTAGCCTTTTGTGCATCAGCTACAGATTCTATCACAATACCACCTACCATAATAATTACTCCAACTATACAAAATGCATCTGTCTTAGCTCCATTTTGTAAGCGGAAAAATAGGGGCGAAATCTGTAATGTATAAAGTAAGGCACAACTCACCCAAATCATCACCTTTGATACCATTTTGACGGAGTTACTATCTTTTATTTCTTTTCCCACAATACTATGATAGGATGCACTTTTTAGTTCTCTAGCAAGTAAATACCCACCTAGCCTACCGCCATAAATCACCAATAATGCACTCCCTATGATGGTTCCTATACTTAAATCATTCAAAAATAGGAGGGGGATAGCAAGCCCCATGGCAGCAATAGAAAATCCATATCCTAAAGAAATAAAATAGATATATCTATAAAATCCAACTGAACTAACTACTAATGCAATGACTATTAATATCAAATAACCAAGTGTAAATGTACTTGTAAAATCCATAAAAACCCCTCCATATTATAATTTTATAAGCCTAATGGTATACTATCAAAATAGCTTTTCATCTCTTGATTTCATACCATGACCTAATCTTTGAATGTTTTCTGTTTCTTCTACCCACTCGTCATCTTTTAAGTAGATATTATGTGCTATACCAAATCCCTTTGTAATTTTCCCCTTTTCAAGTTCAAGTTCGAACATATCAAAATCTAATTTTCTAAGGGCTTTTAACATATTTTTATGTTGCCCTTCCCTATAAGCATCCCAAATATTTTCTGGCACTTCCTCCATCTTTGCTGCTGTTGCAGTAAAAGTCATTTTAACTCTTGAAAATACTGTTTTTGCAGCCGATTCATCTTCAATAATCATAATAGCTATTTTAGGGTGCTTAATAATATTATTATAATGCTCTGCACATCGGCTGAGATAGATATATAATTTCTCTCCTACTTTTATAAAAGGCGCACAGCTAATGAAAGGCTCTCCTGCTTCATTTAATGAACTTATTAGAATTGTCTTTTGATCGAATATTTTCCCCATATATGATCCCCCTGATTAAATAATAATTATCTTATCTATTCTTTCCCTTTTATACCTTTTATGAGATGTATACACAATATTGTTTATAATATTCATTATATTTTATATCTTGTTATACTAATTATACCTTTTCATCTTTTATGATGTAAAGCTTAGATAAACTATTTAATTAATAAAGCTTCTAAACGCTAGGCTGTTTTTTCTCTACAACAAAGAAGGTAATAATGAGTCCTGCTAAAGTCAGTCCAGCTATGGATAAAAATGATACATTCATCCCATGAACATTAGCCTTTATAGGATCAGTCAGCCCAGAGTTGGCACTTGCTTTACTCATCAATGTCACAATCATAGATGTCCCTATAGACCCTGCCACTTGCCTTAGTGTGCTAATGGCTGCATTTCCATGAGAATAAAATTCCCTCTCCAAAGTATTTAAGCCTGAAGTAGTCAGTGGCATTGTAATCATGGATATACCAAGCATTCTTATAGCATAAACGACTATAACATAAGTGCCGCTCGTATTAGGCGTGAGTATGCCAAACCCTAAAGTTCCAATAGTTAGTATGGTTAACCCTGTTAATGCAAGAACTCTTGCACCATACTTATCAAATAAGGTTCCTGTGATAGGATTCATAATCCCCATCACAATAGCACCAGGCATTAAAATTAACCCTGAATCAAAGGCAGAAAAACCTTTAATATTTTCTAGATACATAGGTATGATTAATTCTGATGAAATTAAAGATGCATAAGTAATCATGACGATAATCGTAGCAAATGTAAAAACTCTACTTTTAAAAACACTTAAGCTCAGCATTGGACTTTTCATCTTGAGCTGTCTTAGAACAAATAGTACAATGAAGGCAATCCCTAGAATAATAGGTAGATATACAGAGCTATCTAGCCAACTAGCATTTCCTGCATTACTAAAACCATAAAGCAATGCCCCAAAACCTATTGTTGATGAAATAAGAGAAAGTATATCTATAGATACATCCTTACCTCCTGTTACATTCTTTAATAAAAATGCACCTAATATTAAGTCAATAATACCAAAGGGCATTGTCACATAGAATAAATATCTCCATGGGTAGTGATTGATAATCCAACCAGATAAGGTGGGACCAATAGCAGGTGCAAAGGCAATAACGATTCCCACAATACCCATAGCAAATCCTCTTTTTTCTTTAGGAAAGATAATCATAAATACTGTTTGCATAAGAGCTGTCATAATACCACCAGATACCCCTTGTATTAATCTAGCTGTTAACAGCATGGTAAAATTATTAGCAAGAGCACCTATAATCGTTCCTATGGTAAAAAGCCCCATGGCTATGAAAAAAAGAT
>JAEYNQ010000149.1 GCA_023412455.1 Bacillota bacterium | reverse complement strand
TAACAGTTGGTAAATATGTTGCAGCAGAACTTGGAAAAGCGGATAAGGTAAAATCATTTGTTCGTTTTGAAGCTGGCGAAGGAATTGAGAAAAAAGAAGAAAACTTTGCGGAGGAAGTTGCAAAACAAATGCAAGGTTAAGTCTATGGAGGGACACACCAGTGTCCCTTTTTTTATGAATATAAAAGTTAAAATACATCTAGAAATTAGTATCTATTTATGATAGAGTAGTGATAGCAGAAAGGAGCAGAGGATGAACGGTTATAAGCGCGTACTAGTTAAATTAAGTGGAGAAGCTTTAGCAGGAGAGTTACAAAGAGGATTTGATCATGCCATTATTACAGGTGTTGTTAAGCAACTTAAGAGACTTGTTGAAAATAAAATTGAAGTAGCAGTTGTAATAGGAGGAGGAAATTTCTGGAGGGGTAGAACATCCGGAAAGATGGACCGAACAAAGGCAGATCAGATAGGAATGTTAGCAACGGTAATCAACGCTATTTATGTGGCAGATGTATGTCGAGCTGAAGGGATACAAAGCGTGGTACAAACCCCTTTTCAAATAGGGAGTATGACAGAATTGTTTTCAAAGGATACAGCATTATCTCATATGCAAAAGGGAAAAGTTGTATTTTTTGCTGGTGGTACAGGCCACCCCTTTTTCTCAACAGATACAGGTGCTGCGTTAAGAGGTTGTGAGATTGAAGCTGATGTATTACTTTTTGCAAAGAATATTGATGGGGTATATGATAGTGACCCTAAACAAAATCCAGAGGCCAAGAAATATACAGAGATTTCTTGCCAGGAGCTTTTACGCCAAAATCTGAAAGCTATTGATGCAGCTGCTGCAACCTTATGTATTGATCAAAAACTACCAATTATTGTTTTCGATTTAGGAGCTATTGATGGCATAGTAAAAGTAGCTATGGGCGAACATATTGGTACAACTATTTTTATAGAAGAGTAATGAAGGAGGCCTATAATGAAGGAAACACTTAAAAAATTTGAAGAGAAAATGAAAAAGACTATCCAATCTCTCGGTGATGAGTTTGGGACTATTCGCGCAGGAAGAGCTAACCCTCATGTATTAGACCGTATTACAGTAGATTATTATGGTGTACCTACTCCTGTTCAACAAGTAGGAAATATGAGTATACCAGAAGCACGTATTTTACAAATTCAGCCATGGGATACTTCGCTACTTAAAGCAATTGAAAAAGCAATTAATGAATCAGACCTAGGAATTAATCCTTCCAATGATGGTAAAGTTATTCGCCTTGTTTTCCCAGAGTTAACAGAAGAACGTCGTAAAGATCTTACTAAAGATATCAAGAAAAAAGGTGAGAACGCAAAAATAGCTATCCGTAATATTCGCCGTGATGCCCTAGAAACTTTCAAAAAGATGGAAAAGGCCAATGAGATAACAGAAGATGAACAAGAAGTGGCTGAAAAGGATGTTCAAAAGCTAACAGATCGTTTTGTAGATGAAATTGATCGCTTAGTTGAAAATAAAAGCAAAGAATTATTATCTGTATAATGATAGAAAGCTCCTCTGCTTAGAGGAGTTTTTTAGTATAGGAGGAGTATAGATGCAAGATATTAAAATCCCACAGCATGTTGCCATTGTTATGGATGGTAATGGAAGATGGGCGAAAGAGCACAATATGCCACGTAATGAGGGGCACAGACGTGGGACAAAAGCATTAGAAGAAATCATTAAATATGCTGATCAGTTGGGAATTAGATATTTAACGGTATATGCTTTTTCTACAGAAAATTGGAAAAGACCAAAAGAAGAAGTAGAAGGTCTCATGAAATTATTTAGAAGATATTTAGAAGACAATATAAAAAAGTCTAACAAAGACCGTATACGTTTTAAGGCTATAGGAGATATAAATTCAGAATTTATTCCTCAAGATATTCAAGAAAAAATTCATATTTTGGAGGAAATGACAAAGGACAAGTCAGGTATCTGTTTTAATATGGCTTTTAACTATGGAGGACGTGATGAACTGGTGAGAGCTTGTAGTCAGGTGATAGATGAGGTGATAAAAGGAACTTTAAAGAAGGAAGACTTAACAGAAGAGGTTTTTGCTAATTATTTAGATACCCAAGGGCAGCCAGATCCTGATTTGATGATTCGTACCAGTGGAGAGATGCGCACAAGCAATTTTTTGCCTTGGCAATTAACTTATAGTGAATTTTATTTTGCATCATGTTTATGGCCTGATTTTACAAAAAAAGAGTTTGATAGAGCTTTAGAGGCTTATAATGGAAGACAACGTCGCTTTGGAGAAAGTGAATAGGAGGAAAAAAGATGCTTACTCGAATTATTACGTCTCTTGTAGGAATACCATTAGTTGTTTTTCTTATTTTAATGGGAGGATCTGTCCTTCGCTATAGCATGTTAGTGGTAAGCTGTATAGGACTTTACGAGCTTTATCATGTGTTATGCAAGAAACACCGTCCTTTAGTGGGCATAGGTTATAGTGCTACCATCTTATTTTTTGTCTTTTTGAACTTTTGGACAGAAAATTACTTGGTTTATGTAGCGCTTATAATACTTGTTACTCTTGTAGGGATGGTTTTATTTTATCCTAAGTATGCTTTAACAGATGTAGCACTTACTCTATTTTCTATTTTTTATGTCCCACTTTTATTTAGTTTTATTGTACTTATCACAGATTTAAAATATGGGGTTTTCTGGATTTGGCTTATTGTGTTAAGCTCATGGGGGTCTGATACCTTTGCCTATTTCACAGGAATGTTATGTGGAAAACATAAATTAGCACCTCAACTTAGTCCTAAGAAGACAATAGAAGGAAGTATTGGGGGAGTAATAGGAGCAGGTCTTTTAGGATATATTTATACCATTGTTTATACTCACTATGCTATGGGCCAGCTAAGAGCCTATACTTTAATAAGTGTCGGAATGGTTATAGTGGGAGCAGTGCTTTCACAATTTGGTGATTTAGCTGCATCGGCAATTAAGCGTTTCTTTGAACAAAAAGATTATGGCTATATATTGCCAGGGCATGGAGGAATTTTAGACCGTTTTGATAGCTTTTTATTTGTCAGTCCCCTTATTTATATAGTGGCGGCTTTTGTAGAAAAAAACATGGGGTAGGAGTAAAAAATAATGATAATAAAGAATATAGTTATTTTAGGGTCTACGGGCTCTATAGGTACACAAACTTTAGATGTTATAAAACATGATGAGAATATAAAGGTCTTGGGCTTAACCACTCATACGAATATTGCGCTTTTAGAGCAACAAATAGAATCTTTTTATCCAAAAGTAGTCTGTGTATTTAATAAGGAAAAGGCCTATGAACTGGAGCAACGCTTGAAGAAGAAGGGCTCTCATGTAGAAGTTGTTACAGGCATGGAAGGATTAATAACGGTAGCTACTTTAGCAGAAGCGCAAATCGTTGTGACAGCTGTTGTTGGGATGATTGGATTACTACCTACGATAGAAGCTATTAAAAAGAAAAAAGATATTGCTTTAGCCAATAAGGAAACACTTGTGACTGCGGGTGAACTGGTTATGAAACTAGCTCAAGAATACGGCGTATCTATTCTTCCAGTTGATAGCGAGCATTCTGCTATTTTTCAATGCTTACGTGGGAATGAGTCCTCTACCGTATCACGTCTTATTCTAACAGCTTCGGGAGGTCCTTTTAGAGATTATACTAAGGAACAGCTCCAAGAGGTAACAGTGGAACAGGCACTTAAGCATCCTAATTGGGTAATGGGAAGCAAAATTACGATTGACTCTGCTACACTAATGAATAAAGGACTAGAAGTGATTGAGGCAAAGCATTTATTTGGTGTAAATACCGAGCAAATCGATGTGGTAGTCCATAAGGAGAGCATTATTCACTCCATGGTAGAATATCAGGATGGTTCAACCATAGCTCAATTAGGATTACCTGATATGAGGCATCCGATTGCTTATGCTCTTTACTATCCACAGCGCAGACAGACGGATTATATTCATAAAATTGATTGGATGAAACTTAGTAACTTATCTTTTGCGCCACCTAAAAAAGAGCTATTTCCATGTCTAGATTTAGCCTATGAAGCGTTAGAGGTGGGAGGTACAATGCCAGCCGTGTTAAACGCTGCTAATGAAGTGGTAGTAGAAAGCTTTTTAAAGAAACAGATTTCTTTTAATGAAATTCCCGTTATTATTCATAGGGTGATGGAAAAGCACATATGTATAAATAGGCCAAGTCTTGACGATATTTTAAAGAGTGACGACTGGGCAAGAGAATGGAGTAGAAAGAAGGTATTAAAGTGTTGACAAAAATTATAATTATAGTGCTTATGTTTAATTTTATTGTAGTTATTCATGAGTGGGGGCATTATATTACAGCTAAGAAAAATGGTGTTTTAATACATGAATTTGCAGTAGGAATGGGACCCAAGCTATGGCACTTTATACGTGGGGAAACCATTTACTCCATTAGAATCTTCCCTATTGGGGGCTTTTGTAGTCTAGAAGAAGAATTAGATACTAAGACAACTAATCCTAGAGCAATGGGAGCTAAAAAAGCTTGGCAACGTTTGATGATTGTTAGTGCAGGAGCTATCATGAATTTTCTTACGGCGTGGTTTTTACTAAGTCTTATATCAGGGTATATGGGCTATGGAAATAATGTTATAGATACTGTAGAAGAAGGTATGCCTGTAGCTCAAGCAGGTCTTGTTAAAGGAGACCAAATTATAGCCATAGATGGAAATAAGGTTAAAACATTAAAGGATATATCCGTACACTTAGATAATACAGAAAAGACTTATCGCTTTACGATTAAAAGAGAAAATAATGAAGTCCTTGATAAAGATATTACCTCCCAGTGGGTAGAAGAAGAGGAAAGGGCCCGTTTAGGGTTTACACCTGAAATCGTTCATTGGAATTTAGGTTACAATGTGAAAACCGGCTTTTTGAATACTTTTTATGTGATTCGAGAAGTATGGTCAGGCGTCATTTCTCTTTTCACCGGTTCCGTATCTGTCAATGAGATGTCAGGTATCATAGGGGTGGTAGACTTTAGCGCTAAGCAATGGGATACAGGCCTTCAAAATGGTGGGATAGGATTGGCTTTAATGAATATGATATATATTACAGCCCTTCTTTCTGCTAACTTAGGTGTCATTAATCTCTTGCCTTTGCCAGCTTTAGATGGGGGACGTATTTTATTTATACTTGTTGAGTTACTAAGAGGAAAACCATTAGCTGCAGATAAAGAGGCTGCCGTTCACTTTGTGGGTTTTGTACTTCTTATGCTTTTAACAGTGGTTGTTTTATATAATGATGTAATGAAGGTGTTTAATATATGAAAATGTATACTAGAGAAGAAACGCGAAAGATTCAGGTGAAAGATAGGCTAATAGGTGGAGGTAGTCCTATTGCCATTCAATCTATGACTAATACAAAGACAGAAGATGTGGAAGCCACAATTGATCAGATTTTGCAATTAGAAGAAGCAGGTTGTGAGATTGTGCGTGTAGCAGTTCCTCATAAGGAAGCAGCAATGGCGATTGATAAAATCGTTTCACGTATTCACATTCCCCTTGTAGCAGATATTCACTTTGACTACAAGTTAGCCCTACTTGCTATTGAAAATGGTGTTAATAAATTACGGATTAACCCAGGAAATATAGGTGATAGACAACGGGTAGAAGCTGTAGTGGAAAAGGCCAAGGCTTATCACATTCCTTTAAGGATTGGTGTGAATTCTGGCTCCATTGAAAAGGGGATTATACAAAAATGTGGAGGCGTCAATGCCAAGGCAATGCTAGAAGGAGCTAAGGTCCATATTGATATTTTAGAAGATCTTGATTTTCATGATATTGTAGTATCCCTTAAAGCATCCAATGTGCCCCTTGCTATAGAAGCCTATACTACTTTTGCGAAGCACTATAATTATCCTTTACATGTGGGTATTACAGAAGCAGGAACATTGCACAAAGGAACCATTAAATCGTCAGTTGGTTTAGGAGCCATTCTTTCCCAAGGGATAGGTGATACCATTAGAGTGTCTCTCTCTGATCATCCAGTAAAAGAAGTGGAATGTGCCCAAACGATTTTGCAGTCTTTAGAATTAAGACACTTTAGACCAGAAATTATTTCTTGCCCTACTTGTGGACGTACACAGGTAAACCTTATTGAGCTAGCTCAAAAGGTAGAAGAGGCAACCAAAGACCTTCAAAAAGATATTAAAATTGCTGTAATGGGTTGTGCAGTAAATGGGCCAGGAGAAGCAAGAGAAGCAGATATAGGTATTGCTGGAGGAAAAGGCGAAGGACTTATTTTTAAGAAAGGACAAATTTTAAAAAAAGTTAAAGAAGAAGAGCTCTTTGATGCCTTTATGAAGGAGATTCAGAACCTGTAAAAAGCACTTGAGAAGATGAAGCTTGATTTATACTAGGAAATAGAGTATAATTAGTTATTATAATACTAGAACGTTTCTGAAAGAGTGGGTGTACGCCCACTCTTTCTATATTGTTTATATGTATATAAGCTATGGTTTATGCCAAACTATAGGTTATAGAAAGGATGAGACTATGAATAAAAAGCAAATTATTGAAGATGTAACAGCTATTGTAACACCTATTTTGGAGCAGGAGCATTATGAACTTGTAGATATAGAATTTGTTAAAGAAGGGCCTAGCTATTACTTAAGACTATTTATAGATAAAGAAGAAGGTATTTCAGTAGATGATTGTGTTAAGGTTACACATGCAATTAATCCACTATTGGATGAGAAAGACCCTATTGAGCCAGCTTATATGCTTGAGGTGAGTTCACCTGGTTTAGACCGTGTGTTGAAGAGGGAAAAGGATTTTCAACGCTTTAAGGGTGAGATGGTGGATGTGAAACTTTATGAGGCTTTAAACAAGAAAAAGCATTTTATTGCTAAGCTTGTTTCTAAGACAGATAAATTATTAGTTTTAGAAGATGAAGGAGAAGAACTGTGTATACCTGTTGAAAATGTAGCAATAGTAAGACTAGCTGTTATTTTTTAAAGATGAGCATAAAGAAAGTGTAAGGACCTTGGAGGAGGATAAAAATGAATCAAGAATTTATTATGGCCATTGACCAAATTGCAAAATCAAAAGGTATTAATAAGGAAAAGCTTATTGATGCCATTAAGCAATCTATTGAAGTGGCTTGTAAGAAGCATTTCGGAATCAATACAGCAGGCAAACAGAATTTGAAAATTGATGTGGATGAGCATAAAGGTGATGTCAAAGTTTTTGCTACTAAGACTATTGTAGAAGATGATGAAGTAATGAATGAACTTTTAGAAATTGGCGTGACAGAAGCTAGGAAATTAAATGCCCATGTACAATTAGGGGATGTCATTGATGTAGAAATTACGCCTAAGAACTTTGGTCGTATTGCAGCTCAAAATGCTAAGCAAGTGGTTATTCAAAAGATAAAAGAAGCAGAACGTCAAATGGTTTATGAGGAATACAGTGTAAAACTGAATGATATTGTTAAAGGAAAAGTGCTTAGAAAAGAAAAAAA
Source organism: Bacillota bacterium (assembly GCA_023412455.1). Lineage (GTDB taxonomy): Bacteria > Bacillota > Clostridia > Lachnospirales > Cellulosilyticaceae > Sporanaerobium. The sequence goes on along the minus strand of JAEYNQ010000149.1, from coordinate 9,923 downwards.
TGGTTATATTGTGCAACTTGATTTCACAGAAGCATCCCTTCCATTAACAGAGGCTATGCCAACAGAAAATCTTGAAGCTCAAATGGAACAGGGCGAGGGGATGAGTGATTATAAGGCTTTTTATCTTCTTAATGTAAAGGACTTTAATAAAAATGAAGGTAAACTAGAAGTAAAAAGTAAAAATGCAGGCGCTCAAGTCATTGTATCACGTACTCATCCAGAGCTGGTTAAGCGTTTATTTGAACAAGAGGTAGTAGAGATTAAAGATGGAACTGTTGTGATAAAAAGTATAGCAAGAGAAGCTGGTTCCCGTACAAAGATTGCTGTTTATTCCAATGATCCTCAAGTAGATCCAGTAGGAGCATGTGTAGGAGAAAAGGGAAAACGTATTAATACTATTGTAGATGAATTATGTGGTGAAAAAATTGATGTTGTGCGTTGGCAAGAAGACCCAAAAGAATTTATAAAAGAAGCCTTAAGTCCAGCAAAGGTTATTGACGTAGAACTAATGGAGAATGAGGGAGAAAGAGGAGCAAAAGTCCTTGTACCTTCTAATATTTTAACCCTTGCTATTGGTAAGGGTGGACAAAACGTGCGTTTGGCAGCTAAGTTAACAGGATGGAAGATAGATATTAAAAGTGTACAAGAAGAGAATGCCTAACGAAGGAGGGATAAAATGAAACAACGAAAGATTCCTTTGCGTAAGTGTACTGGCTGTAATGAAATGAAAAATAAGAAGGAAATGATTCGTATTGTGAGAAATAATGAAGGTGAATTTTCTTTAGATTTCAATGGAAAAAAACCAGGACGAGGCGCTTACATTTGTAAAAATAGAGAGTGTCTTAATCAGGCCGAGAAAAATAAAGGATTAGAGCGTTCTTTCAAAACTTCTGTAGATAAAGACATTTATAATAGGCTTAGAAATGAGTTTGAGCAATATGATGGACAGTAGAATATATCAAATGATTGCCTTATGCCAAAAAGCCCGACAATTAACAGCAGGTGAATTCACAGTTAAACAAGCCATAAAAGATCAATCAGCACTTCTCGTTATTGTGGCAAAAGATGCTTCTGCCAATACAAAAAAATGTTTTTCTGATAAATGTACCTATAGGAATATTCCCTATGTAGAATGGGGAACCAAGGAAGAGCTAGGAAAGGTATTGGGAAAGGAAGTAAGGGCAACAATTGCCTTGTTAGATATAAATTTTGCAAATAAGATAAGCGAGATGATAAGTAGTATCCATTAAATATATGGAGGTGGACGTATGTCTAAGATAAGAGTATATGAAATAGCTAAGCAACTGGACATGAGTACAAAAGATATTATGGACAAACTAAAGGAATATGGTTTTAAGGTACATAGCCATATGAGCTCCCTAGAAGATGAGGAAGCAGAACTTATTATGAGCTATTATAAAGAATCGGTTAAACCAACAGAAACCCTAGATAAAAAAGAGATTCAACAAAATGTAGAAATGAGTAAAGAGCTAGAGCCTGCTCCTGTAGAACAAAAGATCGTACCTAAGCAAGATGGGAAAAAAGGCAAAGCAAAGAAAAATAAAAACAGCAAAGAGAATGGAAATATGACTGAAAACAAAAAAAATAATGAGAATAATCAACCCAACCCAGTAGTAGAAACAGAGGATATTAAAATCATCCAAATTCCAGTAACCATCTCCATTAAGGATTTAGCAGCACTTTTAAGTGTATCCGCAACGGAGATTATTAAAAATTTGATGAAAAAAGGCAAGATTGCTAATATTAATCAAGAAATTGATTATGATTTGGCTGCTCAAATCGCAGACGATTTTGATATTCTTGTAGAAATGGAAGAAGAAAGAGATTTAATGGAGGAAGTCTTTGGTGAAACTATAGATAAGGAAGAAGACCTAGTAGAAAGACCTCCTGTAGTTGTTGTTATGGGACACGTAGACCATGGTAAGACCTCTTTACTAGATGCTATTCGTTCAACACATGTAACAGCCAAAGAGGCAGGTGGTATTACCCAACATATTGGTGCTTATTCTGTAAGTATTAATGGTAAGAAGATTACTTTCTTAGATACACCTGGTCATGAAGCCTTTACAGCTATGCGTATGCGTGGTGCCCAAGTAACAGATATAGCTATCCTTGTAGTTGCGGCAGATGATGGTGTAATGCCTCAAACCATTGAAGCCATTAATCATGCGAAAGCAGCCAATGTACAAATTATTGTAGCCATGAATAAGATGGATAAAGTAGGAGCTAACCCTGACCGTGTCAAACAAGAGCTTTCAGAGCATGGACTTATAGTGGAAGAATGGGGTGGAGATACTATCTGTGTCCCTGTATCAGCTATTAAGAAAGAAGGCTTAGATACTTTACTTGAGATGGTGCTTCTTGTTGCTGAAATGGCAGATCTTAAGGCTAATCCTAATCGTAAGGCACGTGGTACAATTATTGAAGCACAACTGGACAAAGGGAGAGGGCCAGTAGCTACGGTCTTAGTTCAAAGTGGAACACTTCAAATAGGTGATCCTATTGTGGCAGGAGCTTCTTATGGTAGGATTCGTGCCATGGTAGATGATAAGGGACGTGCTGTTAAGAAAGTAACGCCCTCTTCACCAGTAGAGATATTAGGGCTTTCAGAGGTACCTACTGCAGGAGATATGTTCTATGTAGCTAATAATGATAAGCAAGCACGTCAAGTAGCAGAACGGATTAGAGCTCAAGGACGTGTTCAAATGATTGGACAAACACCACAAAAAGTTTCTTTAGATGATATATTTACTCAAATTAAAGAAGGTAAAATGAAGGAGTTAAATATTATTATTAAAGCAGATGTACAAGGTTCCGTAGAAGCTGTGCGTCAAAGTATAGAGCGATTAAGCAACGAAGAGGTACGTATTCGTACCATTCATGGAGGAGTAGGTACTATTACTGAATACGATGTTATGCTTGCCTCTGCTTCTGGTGCCATTATTATAGGATTCAATGTAAGACCAGAAGCAAGTGTAAGATCTATGGCGGAAAAAGAACAAGTAGATGTGAGACTTTATCGTGTTATTTATAATGCCATTGAAGACATTCAAGCAGCTATGAAAGGTATGCTTGATCCAGAATATGTAGAAAAAGTAATAGGTCATGCTCAAATAAGACAAACCTTTAAGGTATCTGGTGTAGGAACTGTTGGTGGGGCTTATGTACAGGATGGTAAGATTGTGCGTAATGCAGGCGTACGTATTGTACGTGACGGTATCGTTGTTTATGAAGGACATTTAACCTCTCTTAAACGTTTTAAAGATGATGCTAAGGAAGTAGCAACTAATTATGAATGTGGTGTTATGTTTGAACGCTTTAATGATTTAAAAGAAGGGGATATTGTAGAGGCCTTCATCATGGAAGAAGTGCCTAGATAACTTCAATATATAGATAAAGGAATGAGATGAAATGGCAAATCAAAGACTTACTCGCATTAACGAAGAGATTAGGCGTGAGTTATCGGATATTATTCGTACAGAAATTAAGGACCCACGAGTAAATGATACGATGATTAGTGTAGTACATGTAGATACAACCAATGATCTTAAAACATCTAAGGTTTATATTAGTATTTTAGAAGAAAACAAAAAAGGTGAGGCTATGGCTGGCCTTAATGCAGCACAAGGTTATATTCGTAAAGAAGTAGCTAGACGTGTTAATCTTAGAAATACACCTGAATTTATTTTTAAGTTAGATGAATCCATTGAATATGGTTTACGCATGTCTAAGATCATTAGCGATGTTATGAAGGATAGGGATCATGAATGATTAAAAAAATTGTAGAAGCATTGAAGGGTGCCCAGCACATTTTGATTGCCACCCATGTAAGTCCAGATGGAGATGCTATAGGAGCCAGTGGGGCTATGGCTCGCCTTTGTCACTATTTTAATATTCCTTATGTCCTTCTATTGGAAGAGTTACCAGAAGAGTATGCCTTTCTTCTTACGGGACTCTCCATAAGTAAGACATGGGAAGGACCAGTTGACACCTTTGTAAGTTTAGATTGTGGAGATACTGGGAGACTAGGGGATTACGAACCTTTGTTTAAGGAAGCTAAGGTAACTATCACTATTGATCATCATGTAACCAATGAGGGTATTGGTAGCTATGCCTTGGTTTGCCCAGAGGCTTCTTCTACATCTGAGCTGATATATGAGGTATTAAAAGTAGCTGGAGTGCCTCTTAATGTGGATATTGCTCGAAGTTTGTATACAGGGATTGTTACAGATACAGGTGGATTTATGCACTCATGTACTCATTCCAGTACACATCAGGTGGCAGCACAGCTTCTTCAAGAGCCTTTTGATTTTACAGCCCTTTATTATAGGCTTATTCATGAAAAGTCGGAAGCTACTGTACATCTACAAAGCCGTGCTATTCAACATCTAACCAAGTGGGCAGAAGGGAAAATTTACGTTTCCTATTTGACACCTAATGACCTTCAAGAGGAAGGGGCAAGTAGAGAAGATGCTTCTCACATTGTAACCTATTTAAAAAATATAAAAGGATGTGAAGTAGCTATCTTACTTTATCCGGGTAGATGTGAGGGAGAATATAAAGTAAGCTTAAGGAGTAATCCTCCTTATGATGTAGCAAGTCTTGCCCAACAATTAGGTGGTGGGGGGCATGAACGTGCTGCTGGAGCAAGTGTTAGAGGTACTTTAGAAGAGGTGTTTGCAAGACTTAAAGGTCTAGTAAATTTCTAAGAACAAGTGATCTCTTATTTTAGAAAGGATTCACCATGCTTAATGGAATAATTAATATCTATAAACAAAAAGGATATACGTCTCATGATGTAGTAGCAAAAGCGAGGCGTATTCTTTCAGAAAAGAAGATTGGACATACAGGAACATTAGACCCTGAAGCAGAAGGCGTGCTTCCTATTTGTATAGGAAAGGCAACACGGGTAGTTCCCTACTTAACAGACATGGATAAATGCTATGAAGCAGAAGTCATTTTAGGTGCTTATACCACAACAGAAGATGCTACAGGAGAAATAGTCCAGCAATTTGAGGTAGGGGTTACCAAAGAGCAAGTAGAGAAGGTTGTTAAGAGTTTTGAAGGAAGCTACCAGCAAACCCCTCCTATGTATTCTGCAATTAAGGTAAAGGGTGTAAGACTTTATGAACTGGCTAGAAAAGGTATAGTTGTAGAGAGACCTTCACGTCAAGTGACTATTTATAAGTGTGAGGTAAAGGAGTGGTTTTCAGCCTCTCGCTTTAAAATAAGTGTGAAGTGTTCAAAAGGAACATATATTCGTACCCTCTGTACAGATATTGGAAGAATCTTAGGTTGTGGCGCCCATATGGGACATCTTTTACGTACACAAGTGGGGGATTTTTCATTAGAAGAAAGTATATCTTTAGATTTTCTAGAAGATAATCGAGATAAAGTACTTACTTATCTCTACTCCTACGAAGAAGTATTTAAGGCTTATCCTGCTGTAAAAATTAAGTCTAATGGTGCCAAGCTATTAAGTAATGGGAATAAGTTATACTTTCATCAAGTAATAGGGGATGGAGAGTGGAAACAAGCTGACATAGTACGTGTTTATACATTAGAGGGGGATTTTGCCGCACTTTATAAAGTGCATCCAGTAGAGGAACTATTAGCAGTGGAGAGAATGTTCCTTTAAGAGATTAAACCATGAGACGAAAGAGAGAAATTGCAGGTAAGAGGTGTGTAGAGGATGCAATATATTTATGGGACGAAGGATATTGAGCAAAATGAGGGGTGTGTGGTAGTATTAGGTAACTTTGATGGTGTTCATAGAGGCCATCAGAAATTATTTGAAATGGCAAGAGAAAAGGCTAAACAGCAAGGGTTAAAGACTGTTGTCTTTTCTTTTTATCCCCATCCTACATGGGTGATAGGGAAAAAACCAAAGCCTCTTATTATGTCACGCAAGGATAAAAAAGAAACCATTAATGAATTAGGTATGGATATACTTATTGAGTATCCCTTTACGAAAGAGTTTGCAGCAATTTCACCTCACGATTTTTTTGAAAAAATTCTTTTAAAAGAATTAAAGGTCAAGGTGTTAGTAGTAGGAAGTAATTATTTTTTTGGTAAAGGTAAAAAAGGAAATGCAACGTACTTAAAAGAATACGGACAAAAATGTCAAGTGGAAGTTTGTGTCGTAGAAGCTGTTAGGCAAGATGATAAGACTATTTCTAGCTCCCGAATTCGAGAGCTTATAGAAAAAGGTCATATAGAAGAGGCCAATCAGTTGTTGGGACATCCTTATTTAATGATTGGGCAAGTCATTCATGGAAGACAATTAGGGAGAACCATTGGCTTTCCAACCATTAATTTGATTGCAGATCCTGACCGAGTTTATCCTCCTAATGGAGTATATGCTACCCAAGTACAGGTATATAATGAGTGGTATAGGGGCATAACTAATATAGGTTATAATCCTACAGTGAATGGAAAAAGTAAGCGAATTGAAACCCATATTTTTGATATAAGTAAAGATTTATATGGTGAAGAAGTAAAAATAGCTTTTTATAAGCACATCCGTAGTGAAAAGAAGTTTCCTTCTTTTGAGGACTTAGGGAAGCAAATTACTAAGGATAAAGAAGAAGTATGTACTTATTTTAATAAAAGAAGTATTTGTTTGCAAAATAAATAGAGATGTGCTATACTATCAAGTGTTGTATACCATTACCCAGATTTGGGAAACTCCGACCCACTCTTAGTAATTGGTTAAACTATATTAAAAGGAGGTCACTAAAATGACAAAAGAGCGTAAACAAGAATTAATGGAAAAATACGGAAGAACAGCAAATGATACTGGTTCTCCAGAAGTGCAAATTGCTTTATTAACAGAAAGAATTAATCATTTAACAGAGCATTTACGTACACACAAAAAAGATCACCACTCTCGTCGTGGATTATTAATGATGGTTGGTAAAAGAAGAGGTCTTCTTGACTATCTTATTAAAACAGACATTGAAAGATATCGTACAATCATTGCTGAACTTGGAATTAGAAAATAGTAAAAAGGGCGGATTATTCCGCTCTTTTTATCAGTTTAATTTAAGAAGAGAGAGGGATGTTTTTGTGCAATGTTATAAGTTTCTCAAGAGTGAGGGGCCTATAAGATTGCGCAACAGACGTTTCTCTTCTTACTACATTATGAAGGGAGAAATAAAATGATAAAAAATTATTCAACACTACTTGCTGGAAGAAAACTTTCAGTAGAAATTGGTAAAGTAGCAGAGCTTGCTAATGCAGCAGCTATGGTAAGTTATGGTGATACTGTGATTTTAGCCACTGTAGTAGCCAGTGAAGAACCTAAGGAGGGAATTGACTTTTTCCCACTGAGTGTGAATTATGAAGAAAAATTCTATGCAGTAGGTAAATTTCCAGGAGGATTTATTAAGCGTGAAGGACGTCCTTCAGAAAGAGCTATTTTGACATCTCGGGTGATTGATAGACCTATGCGTCCACTTTTCCCAAAGGATTATCGTAATGATGTAGTTATTACCACAACGGTTATGTCTGTAGACCCTGAGTGTAGTCCAGAAGTGGCAGCTATGATTGCGGCTTCTCTTGTTGTAGACATTTCAGAAATCCCATTCAAGGGACCAGTAGGTTCTGTACAAGTGGGCTATATTGATGGTGAATTTATCATTAATCCTAATGCCGAACAACGTACTCAATCTGATTTAGCTTTAACTGTTTCATCAACACGTGATAAGGTTATGATGATTGAAGCTGGTGCTAATGAAATAGCTGATGACATTATGTATGAAGCCATTATGAAAGGTCATGAAGTTAACCAAGAAATTGTAGCCTTTTTAGACAGCATTAAAGCAGATTGTGGCAAGGAAAAAGACCAAAATTATGTGAAGTTTTGTGTGCCACAAGATATTTATGCAGATATTACAGCCTGCATAGGTGATAAAGAAATGGAAGAAGCTGTATTTACAGATGACAAGCAAGTACGTGAGAAGCAATTAAAGGTTTTAAAAGAAAGAGTGATTCAAAGCTTAACGGATGCAGGTAAAGAAGAGGAACTTGGTTACTTAGAAGAAGCTTTTTATAACTTTGAAAAGAAAACCGTTCGTCGCATGATTTTAAAAGAATCTAAACGACCAGATGGTCGTGCTTTAGATGAAATTAGACCACTATCTGCTGAAGTAGACCTTTTGCCACGTACCCATGGGACAGGACTCTTTACAAGAGGGCAAACCCAAGTGCTTACAGTGACAACATTAGGACCTTTAGCAGAAATGCAAATCTTAGATGGCTTAGATGAGTTAGAAGTATCTAAGCGTTATATGCATCATTATAACTTCCCTCCTTATTCAGTAGGTGAAGCACGCTCTCCACGTGCACCAGGACGTAGAGAAATCGGACATGGTGCCTTAGCAGAAAGAGCACTTGTTCCTGTTCTTCCAACAGAACAAGAATTCCCTTACGCTCTTCGTTTAGTATCTGAAGTACTAAGTTCTAATGGTTCAACTTCTCAAGCAAGTATTTGTGGTTCAACGCTTTCATTAATGGCTGCTGGTGTGCCTATTAAAGCACCTGTAGCAGGTATTTCTGTAGGTCTTGTTACAGGAGATACAGATGATGATTTTGTTCTTTTAACAGATATTCAAGGCTTAGAGGATTTCTTTGGAGATATGGACTTCAAAGTAGGTGGAACACATAAAGGAATTACAGCCATTCAAATGGATATGAAAATTCAAGGTTTAACACCTGCTATTATTAAAGGGGCTTTAGAGCAAACACGCAAGGCACGTTACTACATTCTGGATGAAGTCATGTTAAAAGCTATTCCAGAGCCACGTAAGGAATTATCGCCTTATGCACCAGTTATTACACAAATCATTATTGACCCTGAAAAAATTAGTGAGGTTATTGGACCAAAAGGAAAGATGATTAATCGTATCATTGATGAAACAGGTGTTAAAATTGATATTGAAGATGATGGACGGGTGTTTATCTGTGGTAATGACAGTGAAAAGACAGCACGTGCTATTGAAATGATAGAAGGCATTGCGAAACCTATTGAAGAAGGTCAAATCTTTAAAGGGAAAGTTATGCGTCTTATGAACTTTGGTGCTTTTGTGGAGCTTGTACCAGGTAAAGAAGGTCTTGTTCATATTTCTCAGTTAGCTCATGAGCGTGTGGCTAAAGTAGAAGATGCTGTAGCTGTAGGTGACGAAATCCAAGTTAAAGTTATCGAAATTGATAAACAAGGACGCATTAACCTTTCTCATAAAGTTCTTTTACCAAAACCAGAGAAAAAAGTAACAGAAGAATAAAAGAAAAGAAAGGAGACTAGGTGACTAGTCTTCTTTTTTATAGGTTTATAAGGAGAGCAAATGTATAAAAAAGTAGAAGCAGTTGGCAAGGCAGTAGGACTCGTTTTTATATTTCTAGGAATGCAAGTTTTTGTAGTTAGTTTATTTAGGTTGTTAACGGGTTTAGAAGGTGTGGCTTTTGAACAGTATTATGAAGAACATTTATATTTGATCAATGGAATGATCCAGCTAGTAACTCTTCTTTTATTACTAGGTTGGGACACACTGAGGCATGAAAATATAGTGCAGATATTTAATATGCAAATAAGTAGAAGATGGTTGCGCTATATAATGTATGGTGTAGAACTATGGCTTTTTACTAGTTTACTCAATAGCCTACTTTTACCTTTTTTCAGTGATTATGGTCAACAAATTACAGAGATGTTTGGAGAAAAAGAAAAGGGACTTCGTTTTGTTGTCTTAGTGATTTTGGCCCCTTTTCTAGAGGAGTATTTATTTCGTTACAAGATTCAGGGATATCTTAAGGAAGGATTTAACAAAACTTCAGCTATTCTATTGCAAGGCTTATTTTTTGGTCTTATTCATGCCATAGCTTTACAGAAGATTTATGCCAGTGTA
>JAEYNQ010000133.1 GCA_023412455.1 Bacillota bacterium | reverse complement strand
GTGTAAGGTCATGCTTATAGTACAAAACAAAGACCTTTCTTTGCTGCACTGGCAACCTATCAATATGTGTAGTAATTTCACTTAAAGCTAATAAGTTTATTGAATATTCTTCTATATCTACATCATCATGTAATAAGTCACCTCGATTAAGGTCCTTCCCCTCATCTGGATTAATAAGTTCATCTAATGAAATAGCATATAAACTGGCACATCTCTTTTTAGCTCTTAATGATCTGTAGTACATCTTAATAGTATTGATGATTTTTTTAGTAGCAAATGTTGAAAATTTAAAACCCAATTCAGGGTTAAACTCTTTTACCGCCTCAATAAGTGCAATGCATCCCTCTTGATAGGCATCATCATCTAAAATAGCTGAAGGCATGTATTTATGAATAACATATCTTACAAGATGTATATTTTGCTCAACCATCACATTCCTATCATTTGTTTCCCACACCACTTCCACCTCTTAACTTAATAATTTCTTTGGTTAATGCATTAGCCTCAGATACTTCTCCTCTAGCTAGAAGTTTTCTAATTTCCTTACGTAAAGACGAAATTTTTAGTTCTTCTTCTTTTCTTACTTGTAATTTTTCTTCCTTACTCATCTTTGACATTACATTCCTCCTCTATCAAGCTATATAACTCTAAGATTGTCGGTATAAAGCCATAGGAGATAAGCAAGTAAAGAGGTACGATAAGCCACTCACCACCTATGGCAAAATATCCTCTGGATGGTGTTGCAGATATTATTGTAAAGGCTTGTACAATTATTGCTGCTAGTAATAGCTTCTTTTTCATGCCTCATACCACCTTACCTTTATACCGTGCTTTTCTAACTGCCACCCTAACCACATGATGCGATCGTTACAGTAACTCCGGCACTCCCCTGCACGTTCAAGTTCCCAAAAGAGCTCCAGGGCACCATCGGGCATTGACTTTAACTTAGAGGCTCTTTTCTCTACAGCTTCAACCTCTTTTTTGTCTTCTTGATCAACCAACTTTAATCCTGCTAACATATTTAATCTCCTTTCAGCAATTCTCTAAGACTATCACCTTTAATTTTAATTCCACCTAGTTTTACAGTATCAAGCTCTTCTCGTTCTATCATGTTGTAAACTGCCCTTGGTGTCTTATGTAACATTTCAGCAACTTCCTTAACTGTATAAAAAGCCTTTTCTATCTTATTATTTTCAAAGGCTTGCTGTAGTTTAGATACTGTTTTCTCTAGCTGATTAACTTTTTTTAGTAACCTTTCTTCCTCTTTTTTTGTCACTTAGCAACACCCCTCATAATCCTCAAACCTAATACCTACAATCTTAGCTATCTGTTTCTTACGAGCTAATGCTTTTCTCGTGCCTTGTAAAATATCGTTTATGTATGATGGTTTTACTCCTATTTGTTCAGCCAAGACTGTATTGTTCATGTTTAAGTCAATCATTCTTTTTGAAACTTCCTTTCCAAAAGGTGTATAATTTCCGGTTCTCCTGTATGCCATATTATTCCTCCTTACGTACTAAAAACTTATTGATGAAATATTGCTGACCCTTACCTGTAACCTTGGTTGTTTTACTAATGCTAACGTGACCATCACTATGACTTACACTTGTTTCTTTAACTTCAAATAGACCTAATTCCATAGATTTTTGAGTTGGACTATTATAGTCAGTTCCTTTTCGTTTAATCAAATATCCATTATCTCTCAAATAAATAAAGAGCCTCTTTTCTCCAGTATCAACTCCGTTTTGTTTAAGTATCTTAGCCAGTTCACCTATAAGGATTGATGTTTTACTAACACTTACAGCATCAGCAAAGATTACTTTAGGCTTGTCTGTCTCAATCTGCTTTTTATGTTCCACATTTTCTAATTTAAGAACACTTATTTGATGTTCAGCAATCTTTAAAGCTCTAGCCATAATCTTTTCAGGACTATTAAAATCCTTTTCTACCTGAATAAAATACTTACGGATTTCCTTGCCTCGTTCTAATTTACTTACCATAGCTATTTCCTTAGCCATATCAAGCTTAATAGCATAGTCCTGTATCTCCTGCTTATTTTGGGGGTGTACCATTTGGTACGGGGTGTAATCAATGTTTTGCTCGAAATCAAATTCAAGCATTTTCTCAAACCATTTACTGAATCTTTCCTTGCTCCCTAGAGCCTCATGTAACTCTCTTGCACTTACTACTGGCTCTTGCTGTTGGTTTACTTCTACTTTGATTAACTCTTGCATTTTTCATCCTCCTCCTTTATTAAAATGTTTAATATTTAAGCATAAATAATTGACAGGACGGATAAAAAAGTGTATCATATCTCTTGTAGAAGTTTTTATTCGTCCAAAAAGGCATAGTTAATAAACGCATGTTGGGGAACAGGCCGTTTTATTTATAGCTATATCTTTTATTTACTGTCTTTTATTGTCGCATATTGTTTATGCTTAAATATAGTATAGACGTTTTTAAACTTCTTGTCAATATATTTTTAATAAAATGAAGTTTTAAAACTTCCAACGAGGTGAAACAAATGTCTATAGTAAATAAAATAAAGGATTTATGCCAATCTAAGGGTACTAACATGACTACTTTAGAAAGAGATCTAGGCATAGGAAAAGGAGTTATAAGGAATTGGGATCAACGTTCTCCTAATTCAGATAATCTTCAAAAGGTGGCTGACTATTTCCATGTAAGCACAGACTATCTATTAGGCAGGGAAGATAAGCAGCTAGAACTAAACGATAGAAATAGACGTGATATCGCTAAAACGCTTGAGGAGATAATGGACAATATAGACCAAGGGAAAGCACTAGCTTATGGTGGCGAGATAAAGGAGGAAGATAGAGAGCTTTATAAAATGGCTCTACAACATGCTCTAGAGATTGCTAAGCTAAAAAGCAAAGAGAAGTTTACACCTAAGAAATACAGATAAACGGGGGATTGTATTGAATAAAGAGTCTATAAACAGGAAAATAGATGAAATTACCCAACATGGAAAACTTACGAACTTACGAGAAATAGCCCAGGCTAATGATATCTTAATTTATGAAAGCAACTGGGGGACTGAAACTGCTGGAGCATACCACTATCGATATAGAATTAAAATAATTATGCTCAATACTGCTTTAACATACTATCATATGCAAATCATACTTGCTCATGAAATAGCACATGCAATAATTCACCCGTACGAAGAAGCTAATTTTTCACTAATTGGGTTAAAAAAAGATAAAAAAGAGAATGAAGCAAACTATTTTGCTTGCAAACTTTTAGATGCAGTAGGCTTTTGGGGAAATGAAAATCTTTGCATCTACGAAGATGAAATGTCTAAAGCTGATAGGTGTTTCATTGAAGCATATAGAAAATACGTAATTTAATAAAAAGAAAAAGCCTTAATGCTATCAACATCAAGGCTTAATAAGAGCATAAGTTATGCACTTAATCCACTATTAGTATAACTTATTTGCTCCTATATCTCAATAAAGGAGTGATTATTTTGGCTGGTTATCACAAAAGAGAAGTTGAGCGTAAAGATGGATCTATCTATATACGTTGGGAAGGTACTACCTTCGAAGGTGGAAAGAGAAAAGTTTTCTATGGTAAATCTGAGCGTGAAGTAAAGGCTAAAATAAAAGAATATGAAAACGACCTGTTTAATCATGGTACAACATTAGAAAAAACTAAGATTAAGTTTCAGGACTATGTAAAAGACTATATATTAAAAAGTCTAAATCAAAGGGTAACAAGTAGCACTGTAGAAAGATATATGAGCCTGTACTATTCTCATATAGAAAATAGTACATTAGGCAATAAATATATCCATGAAATAAAGCTTCAAGATATAGAGGACTTTTTTAAAAACAAAACTAAACTTTCTAAAAGTAGCATGTCTCTACTTTCATTACTCCTAAAGCAAACCTTTAGATATGCAATAAGCAATAACATAATACGCGTAAATCCTTGTTCTGATTTTGTACTTCCAAAAAGTGAAAAGGGTAAAAGGGAAATCAAAATACTAACTTTAGATGAGCAAGAACGTTTTCTAGCTGTTGCAAAAGAATCGAGATACTTTCTAGTATACTTCTTCGATTTATGCACTGGCCTAAGAGCTGGTGAAATCGAAGCTTTAAGATGGGAAAATGTAGATTTAAAAAATAAAGTGGTAAGAGTTAGGGAATCTGCTAGATTAGTACGTAAATATGATGATAAGGGCAATATAAACGATATAGTGGAAACTAAAGAGCCTAAGACGAAAGAAAGTATACGTGACATTCCTTTAAGTGATCAACTTACTGAACTATTAAAGCAGCATCAAAATGAAAGTAAAAGTGAATATGTATTTACAAATATGAAAAATGAAATGCTGACACATGATACTCTCGATAAGTCTCTTAAAGTAATATGTAATAAAGCTAAAATAGGTGAACCCATTCAAAGAAGAAGGCATAAAAAAGATGTTATTGAATACTCAGGAATAACATTCCATTGCTTAAGACATACCTTTGCAACAAGGCTAATCGAAAACAGAGTTGATGTAAAAACTGTTTCACAACTTCTAGGTCATACTAAAACAGAAATTACAATAAACAGGTATGTGCATTCAACTGACGATAGTAAAAAGGCTGCTATTAAATCATTAGAAAAAATAACAAGCATACGTATATAACTTACGTATGCTTTATTATTTGATTCTATCTTACGTATATTCTTACGTACAAGCTTATTTTTTACTTTTGTCAAGTAAGCTTTAGCCTTTGATATAGCCGATAAGGGGGCTCGAACCCCTGACTTGCTCATTACGAATGAGCTACTCTACCAACTGAGTTATATCGGCACTTACTTTTTGCACTTGATTAGCTTATCATATTTTAGGTTAGTTTTCAAGATTATTCTTCTTAATTATACCCTGTTTATGTTGTTTATAAAATAAATCCTGCAGGGTACCCGTATCATCTTTTAGGAGGAGATTGTTTGCGTGTATCTTATGCAGGATTTATTTTTCTATTTAATCGATTTTAAAACGAGTCATACTGTCATTAAGCTCATTCATACTGCTGGTTAGCTGATGAGAAATTTGTAAAAGTTGTTTCATAACGGTCTCTTGATTCTGACTTAAAGAGGCTAATTCTTCTGTGGTAGAGACGGTTTCTTCTGTCACCGTGCTCATGCGTTCAATCTGCTCAAGCATGGCCTTTTTCAGTTCTTCCATGTTGACAGCTTCTCCATTTACTTCCACCAACTCTTTATCAATATTCCTAAGTTTTGTAATGATTTTATCAAAGGCCTCATAAGTGTCTTTAACGACTTCACCTTGGCCTAAGAAGGTAGAATGGGCCTCTTTAACTAAACCCACCGCTGTGGCTGTCTTTGATTTGATGGTATCCAGTGTATTCCTTACGTTTACCGTGGACTTTTGAGATTGTACAGCTAGATTCCTGACTTCGTTGGCTACTACAGCAAAGCCCTTCCCTACTTCTCCTGCTCGTGCTGCTTCTATACTGGCATTAAGAGCTAGAAGATTCGTCTGCTCATTGACACCATCTATAAATTTAATAACATCTTCTATGTTTTGAGTCAGCCCACTTAATTCTTGAATACTGGTTAGAATATTATGAGAAACTTGAATAGAATAGTTCATCTTTGTATTGAGTTCTTCTATACTCTGGGTAGCCGTTTGAATAATCCCCTTTGCATCTTCATTTTGTGTCACCATTTCTTCTGTTTTTAAGCGCACTTGCTGAATGCTATCGGATAAATTGTACATAGCTGTCAAGCTTTTTTCTGTATCTTCTGCTTGATAGCTGGCTCCTTTTGCAATCTCCTGAATAGATTCCATTAACTGTTGTGTGGTCTTCACAGACTCCTCTGTAGTCTTTTTTAGTACAGTACCTTCTTCCAAAGTTACTGACATCACCCCTTTTGTTCGCTCTAATAATTTACATATATTCCTTAACATATTATTAAAGCTTGTGGCCAAAAGGCCTACTTCATTTTTACGCTGGTAATCCATTTCTACTTTTAGTGTCCCTTGTTCTGCTGTCTCCATTAACTTCTTCATCTTAATAATTGGTGTAGAAAAGTCTTGAGAAAGGACCATCCCTATAATAATAGCTAAGAAAAACATCACAACTATCAGAATGCTTACAATATAATTGGTCTGATCCAACTGACTGGTAAGTGCCTTCTCGGGTAGCTGAAATAAGACCTTCCATTCATTTTGGGCTACACCGTAACTCAGCATCACCTTATCTTCGATTTTACTTCCTAAGGGTTGTCCCGAATGAATAATGGTTTTTACATTATCTTTAATGGCTTCTGAGCCACTTGAGTCATAAATCAACTCATCATTTTGAGTTATAAGGGAATAGTTGGCTCCTTCTAGAAGTTCTATTTTCTTAATATCATCTAATAGGCCATCT
>JAEYNQ010000078.1 GCA_023412455.1 Bacillota bacterium | reverse complement strand
CTCAGAAATTCTGCCATGGTCAGTAAGCCTTCCTCGAAAATGCAAAAATACAGATACGCCACAAAGCTAGTAAAAGTATACTAGCAGTGGCGTATTTTTTATAGGCGTGTCTGAATTGACGCTTACCAATAGCCAGGCTTTTCGAAGCCTGGCTATTGTATTTTTTTATAAAAAGGAGCTGGCACTAATTTCTTAGTGCGACAGCTCCTTTTTTATTAAGAGTAACTCTTATAAAACTTCCATAATTTTCATAGGGGTGAACCACCCCTAGAAAATTCCTCGAAAAAATTAATACTCTTTCGAGAAAAAGTCGACATTATCAATATACTTCGTTACAGTTGGCCCTACTGACACATGACTGGTATATCTGTTATATCTCCTCCTCTGCTTCACCATCAATTATCTGCTTTAATTTATCTATTACTATACTACTATCTTCATAAGCCTTAACTACTTCATTGAATGTCATTTGAGGTTCTTGTGTCTCGTGAGCAACTAAATGTCTATTCTTTATTAAATTGGCATATTTAGTTGCTTCTGGTGTAGTAGATACGTCTTCTATAAATTTATCTCTATATTCATTTCCAAATTTTCCTAGAAAGTTTGATATTTTACTGACTCCTACGCTTTTTAATTGATTAGGCATTTCATTTTCAAAAAATGCTTTCACAAAAACGTCATTTTTCTTACTGCCTCGTTCAATAAAAATTTTTTCTATTTCCTCTTCAAAACTTGCAGATATAAGTACTAATAAATATCTAGTTAAATATGCTTCAATAGTAGTTCCAAAAGCATCTTTTTCTTTTAAAAAATCTTTACAATTATCTATTGTATCATCTACTTTACGTATTCTCATTCTACATCACCGAATAGAATTTTTTTAGCAAGCTTTATTCTTTCTTTTACAGCTGAAACATCATTAGTTGCTTTACTTGTATATTTATAATAATCTTCATTTTCACACAAAGTGCTATATCTAGCTTTTATATCTGTAGGTATATTACCTTGATGCTCAGAAAATGCTATCATTACAGAATCACATATTGAACTATTAAGTCCATTTCTAACATGAAATGGTTTTTCACCTAACGAATCCACTATTCTTTCTACTGTTTCTTGAAAAACTAATACTCTCTTTTCAATTTCTTCTTTCCTCATGAAACGAACCTTGTTATCACCTATATACTCTGAGAGGAACTCTTTCATCGGCTTTTTATAGTTTTCCCTATTGTCATGTAGAGCAAAAAACCTAAGTATTAGCTCTACATCTTTTTGCCTATTATCTTCTATAGAGTTAGTAAATACTTTCCTCCACTTATAATGTTGATTCATCTTTATCATGCTGTCATTAAATGGCCCAGCATAAACACAATTCCTTACTTCTTGATTATTAAGTAATGTTCCACCAGTATTTAATCTTTCAAAAATATGATAAATACTAGTATTATCATCTGGATCTATTTGACGAACAATAGTTGCTCTTAGCACACAATCATGCAATTTGCATTTATCTTCTTCGTTGAAGTCTTCAAACCGTTTATTAAACCAAGGACTTTCTTCACTCAATCCTTTTAATTTAAATCCTAAAACTTTTTCTTCTTTATCATCTAAAATGTTACTACCCTTTTCTCCAAGAAAAAAACATATACTCTTTAGTCTTTGTTGACCATCAATAACTAAATTTTTCTTATTCTTATCTACATATAAAAAGATAGCTGGAACTGGTAACCCCAACATAAACGACTCTATTAGTTTACTTGCTTGCGTAACATTCCATACATATCTTCTTTGAAAATTAGGAATAACAATATCACCTTTCTTCCATTTACTTGTCAATACCTCTAATGTAAAATCGGCTGGATATGTAGAGATCTCGTACTTTATTTGTGCACTGCTTTGGCTATCCTCGACTTCTGATTCTACTTCTTCAAATTCTTTATTTTCTTCCATAATCCTTCTTCCTTTCGCATATATTAAAATTTCCAAACATATACTAATAAAAATTTTTACGTTATATATTTGATCACTACTGTTTAGTTACTAACTAAAATTTCCATTGACTTATACTTCTAAAATATGCTTTATTGACTCAAATAAATAATTTCTATATTTATCCAGTTGTAGTAGATGCACTAAGGGCATGGTAACTTGAATCGCTATTTATTTTTCCAAAGTTTAGGAACTGCTAAATAATGCCGTTTTGTAGCATTGAATCTTAGTTATACGTTCGAGTAACTTATTTTTAATTTTACGTTTCAGGTTGATTAGGCTTATCTTTATCTCAACCTCTTCTAAGGTTAGGCGAAGTAATAAATAGGTTATTATACCTGTTATCATTTGAAGCCTTACAGCGTTTTCACTATGCCCCATAAGGTTTTTAATCTTACAATGTTGTTTGATCCACTTGAAAAATAATTCTATATCCCAACGTTTTTTATAAAGCCATGCTATTTCTTCAGAGTTATAGCACATGAGATTAGTTATAAAGGTAAGTTCTTTACCAGTTGGATCTATAATCTTTATAATTCTATAGAAATGTTTTGTAAGATTGATACCCTCGGTACCAAGGCGTACTTTCTTATCATATATAATAGTTGAGCCTAGTGGCAGTAATGATAAAGTTTCTTTACACTGTGTAACAGGTAGGGCTATGGCTTCCTTGAATTTAGCATTATCTTTCAAGCGACTTACAAAATAAATCCTCTTTGATGTGTAGCTATCAAATTTTTTGTAGTCATTATAACCTTTATCGCAGATATAAATAGTTCCTGCATCAGCCATTAGCTCATCCATTTTAGTGCGATCATGACAAGCTGCATTAGAGAAAACAACACGATCAGGTACACCCGTTGGACCGTCAATACTTGTATGCATTTTTATACCAGCCTTTGTCTTTCGGAACTTTGCCCAGTCAAAAAAGTGTAGGCACATACTTACAGTAGTAGAGTCAATCATTTTGACTGAACCAAATTTTTTAAGGCGTTCATCTTTTGTAAGTCTTGAGAGGCATG
Source organism: Bacillota bacterium (assembly GCA_023412455.1). GTDB lineage: Bacteria > Bacillota > Clostridia > Lachnospirales > Cellulosilyticaceae > Sporanaerobium. Next base: position 455 of record JAEYNQ010000078.1, on the reverse strand, counting down.
TATTAATTAAATCTTGCATGATAGGAAGAAATACTCTGTAGTCTCTAGTGTTATTATGATTTGATAAAGTTGCTAAACTGATATCAGGTAAGACTGCTGACATCTGATCAGTCATACCTTGTTTCAAATCACGAAGACCATCATGCTCACAAATGTGAAAATATAGCATACTTGCTAGGTGTTCATGCGTAAAGAATTTATTCTTTTTAAAATCAGTATTTAGTTTAACAGTATGCTTCTGAAGTAATTTCCAATCGATGAGGCCTATAAATTTTTCAAATAAAGTAATATAATTGTCCATGGTCAGCTCCTTTGTGTTTGATGTGGTTTAGCAATTATATTAAACCTTAGGATGCTGACTATTTTCATGTCTAAAATTATGGAAATTTAACTCTTAACATAGTAACTGCTTTACTGTCAATGGAAATAAAAGTTAGTAACTAAACAACAATGAT
>JAEYNQ010000316.1 GCA_023412455.1 Bacillota bacterium | reverse complement strand
CATCTTGTTGAGTCTTTTTATATTCCATTCTCCAGCGATAGAGTGTATTGGGTTTGATGCCATTTTCTTGGCACCAAACCATGTGAGATTGCCCACTTTTAAGAAAGCGGGCAACTAATTTAAAACGTTCTTGCTGTGTTGTAATCTTTCGTGAACTCAAAAGTATACTACCTCCTCATAAAAATACTTAAAGATAGTATACTTAAAGATCAGTAGATAAAGTAGGCGTGCTTGATGCGGCGCTTACGTATCTGTTAAAATATTCGCGAGAAATAAAGGAGTAGGGGGTTGATAAGGTCCGCAGAGGGAAAGGGCAACTCTTCCAGACTGCTTATCTCCGTTTCGCTGAAAAGCGCGCCACTACGAAGGCAGCTTCCAGAGTTACCCTTTCCCTCTGCTAGGCTACATTTTTTACCACTAGGCTTAGGTACTCTTATTATAGATAGTTTCCTTATATCCTTCACACTTTATATCTTCGTCAATATTGGTATGTCAGCATTTATTTAGATACTTTTTTGAAGAATATTTTATGTGTTATAGACTCACTTTCTGGATAGTATTGCCATTAAACCACCCTGAATATGATTTCCTATTCTTAAAGCTATTTCCCTCTATATTGCTTAGTTAATAAATAATATAGTGATGAATGGCTGTGACAATTATTAAGACAATTAACATATACTCCTTGGCTAGTTCGCTATTTCTATTGTACTTAATACCTATTTTACAGATACCATCATCAAACTCAAAGGCTACCTGCATAGAAGGATTACACTCTCCATTAGTAATTATTGAATATCCTCAATCTCTTTAATTATATCAAAAATTAACCGAAAATTCTCATATCTAATATCTTTAAAACCTTCTTTCTCAGCAATAATATTCTCAATAAATCTATTCTTAGATATCGCATAATTTGTAGTAAGTGAATCATCTATTGGAATTATTTTTTCTCCATTCGATCCTTCGATAATATTTATCTTATCTTGTCCACATACTTTTCTCTTTTCACACATTATTTGTTCTTCTATACAAATACCATTACTATTAAAATCATTTCCCATATATAGCCTTCTCTTTGTCCCATCTTCAAATACCTCTACTGTTTTTATTTCCGTATCTGTATAGTAATGTTCAATAGAAATAAGAGGAGTATCTTTCCTATGTTCTGGTAAAGGTATTTGAAATGAGTAAATATTATTTCCCCAATATTTGTATTTACAATTAGGGGCTGATAATTCATCTGATTTACGTGTATCTCGGTCACCTATAAATATAATTTTTCTTACTTGCTTTAACTTAGCATTATACTTACACATTTCAACTAAGGTTCCATCCCCCATATCTAATTTAAAATCTCCTTCCTGCGAATTTCTATCCTCATATTCCAGAAACTCTACATCAATCATTTGATATGCCTCTGAATAATTGTTTGATTGTTGTAACTGTTGCAATGCTCTTTTCATATGTTTCCAATCTGTGGGCCCTTCCGTAACAATTAAAGTTTTTCCAACCCTCTGTCCTATCTCTAATTGCATTTGTTTTCTAAACTTAACTGTATTTTTATAATACATATATGAACTCTCAAACTCTGAAAATTCTTCAGAGCTAATTATTTCACCACTTGGCATATTATATATATTAAATCCATCTTTCCCAAATACCTCCTCCATTCCTAATATAAATAATGGTGAGTGGGACGTACAAATAAATTGAACCTCTGGAAACTTATTTATTAACTTAGGTAATACCTCTCGCTGAATAATAGAGTGTGTATGTAAATCTATTTCATCAATTATAACTATCCCCTTTATTTCTTCTAACTTTATACTTCTATTAATATCCCCATAGTCTGCATATCTAATAATAGTTGAAAACATATTAAACAGTGCTAATTCTCCAGTAGATAACGCGTCTAATGTAGGTATAATGATTTCATTAGTCTCCCTATCTAAAATATTAAATCTCATATCTGCTAAGTTACGCCAATTTAGCCCAAACTTAACTTTTTTCCCTAGTATTTCAGAAAGTATCTCTTCTACATTTTCTCTAGCAATTTTAAGAAGTTTCATATTGTTTAAATTTCCCTCTGTATGCCATTTTCCCTCTGAATCTTGAAATATATCAGTTCTAGAATCTACTACAATATCAAGTAACCATCCTAAATTTGAATTAGTTACATCTTGCACAATTAATGGTTTATTTAACATTCCTACTAATCTAGATTGGATATTGAGTTTAGTATTATATACTATTCTAGTATTCATCCAAGAAGGTTTCTCATGTCTATTAGGTGGAAAAAAACATATACTGTTATTTTCAAATTCTCCTTTGAAGTAATCTTCTTCTTGAGATACGTTTTTTACGTTACCATTATCCATCCATTCCCTATGTAACTGTAATTTATTACCTGTTTTTTCTTTACATGTTTCAAAGGATAATTCCCCTATTTTTTCTATATATTGCAGTTGTTTATCTTCATCTATAAACTCCAAAAATGTAAACGAAAATTTATTACCTACTCTAATATTTCTGTTACTCATTACTTTATAGTATGGAGTTGTCCCATTAGGATTTATATCTACAATATCATTAAATGGTTGCTTAGCAAACTCAAAGAGTGCATCAACTACACTACTAAGTAATGTAGATTTACCTTTACCATTCTCCCCCACAAAAATTAAAGGTTTAGGTTTATTTTTTTCATTAAGTGGTAATTCTATATTTAACATCTCTATTGGTCCTGAATTTTCAATAACTATACTTTTAAGATACACTTTTTCCTCCCTAAAATAAAATCCTCATACAACACACGTTCGCTTTGCTGTACAAGGATTAGTTAATTTGTCTCTTGTTTCTCAATACTAGTAATTTTATCCAAAAACTACAAAACGCTCCAACCTAGATTTCTCAAAGTTCGAGGATTTAGTTAATAGAGGTGAGGAGAATCGAACTCCTGTCCATTAACTAATCCTTTCTTTTATACTACCTTAATCCAACCTAATCTTCAATAATTTTACTAAATATTTTAAATTATTTATACATTTTATTTCCTGTGATTGTTTATGTCATGTTATATTAATACATACATATCAAAAGCCTCTTTGGGGAGGAAGGTTCCAAAGCGGCTTTTAGTGTGTATGTCGTTATTTGTATTGATATTTTTTATTTGCTTTTCCATTTCTTAGGATTGACTGACACTTTCGTGAAAACTTTGTTCTAGTTTTTCCATATTGGTAGAAAGGATTTATGTAGAAAGACTGAATTCCAAACATTCCTCTCTCATCAATCTCCTTAATGGCCCTTTCTATATCCTTACTTCATTTCTGTACTTTTGTTGCTACAATTGCAAATCCTCTTCCCTGTTCCCCAGCTCTGGCTGCTTCAATGTGCGCAATTAGGCACAGTAGATTGGTGTGCCATAGTATTCTGATGATGTTCCTTTGCCATAGGATAAGCATCTTCTGCTTCTTTATTAGCTAATTTTGTCATATCCTAAATAGATTGGGACAAGGTCTTAGACGGCTCAGATAAATGTGTTCATTCTAGTTATGTCTCTTTCATCAGCTTATTAACTGCTTTGAGAAGAAGGTTCCAAAACAGCTTATGCAGCGTATGTCCTTATTTGTATAATAATAATCTAA
>JAEYNQ010000283.1 GCA_023412455.1 Bacillota bacterium | reverse complement strand
CAGAACTTTTATACAGATTTGGAAGGCCATCCATCTAAGAGTATTATTAAAAAGCTTTATGAAAGTGGTTATTATTTAGGGGGAAAACAATTTAGACCTGATCAAGGGATCACACAAGTGGATTTTCTAAGATATATTCAACAGATGTCTAACCCTAACATCCAAGAAGAAGAGGTCTATGAGCGAGCCATAAGGGAAGGGATATTAGAAGAAACTGAAAAAGACCCAAGTCAGATAGTAACCCATGAGCTAATGGTTAAATACTTAGTCAATAAGGCCGGCTATAAGAAGGTGGCCATGCTTAAGGGTATTTATAATTATCCTTTTAATATGGAAGAAGTAGAAGAAGACCTTAAAGGTTATATTACTTTGGCCTCAGGATTGGGATTACTTACGGATGCCACAAGCTTTAAGCCAAAAGCAGAAGTAACACGTGCTCAAGCGGCAAGTTATATTTATAAGAGCATTCAACAGTAGAGGACTTTTATTGAAAGAGAATAGGGATAGAGCGCACATGATGTGGCTCTATCCCTATTTTTAATGTCTTATTTTGGACTATAGTAACAACGTTTTGGAGAAATGATAGAGCCTTCTGCTTTAAGGGCAGTTAAGGCAGCAGTTACCTGTTTTTTATCGAGTCCCGTTACTTCTGCAAGGTCACCAGCTTTCATAGGTTCACCATGTTCCTTAAGAGCTGTAAGAACTTTGTTCATTGTTTCCATGTTAAAAGACCTCCTTATTAATTTTTAATTTAAGTCTCACTAAAAATGGTTATACTTTATTATAAAATAGAATCATACTACAAGCAATAATAATTATTAGTAAATAATAAAGCTTGTGTTTAAGCAAGGCAATAAAAAAGATAACAAGACAAGTAGAAAGAAGTAGCCAATCGCCTCATTATTTCGCTATAATAATGAGGAAAAGGAGTCAAGGTAGGCAAAGGGAGTTTAGAATGAAAAAAATTACTAAGATTAGTATGCAACAAAATAGTGAGCGCTATAACCTTTTTTTAGATGACGAATTTTTTTGTGGGATAAGTGAGGATACCCTGGTAAAATTACAACTAAAAAAAGGAATGGAAGTGGATGAAGCATCCCTTGTAAGACTTATAGAAGAAGAGAGAAAAAATCAATGCTTGAACTATGCCATCTGGTTACTTACAAAACAAAATTATTTTCAGCAGGTTTTAGTGACAAAGCTACAGGCCAAAGAATATACGCAAGAAGAGATTGCTTATGCTCTCCAGAAGCTTAATACGTATCAGTATTTAGATGATAAACGATTAACAGGAAGCTTTGTAAAGGATAAGAAACGTTTTTCAAAAAAGGGGCCACAGTATATTCGGCAAGCTCTTCGTCAAAAAGGAGTAGATCAGCAAGTGATTACAGAGGCCCTAGAAGAATATTATAGTGAAGAAGAAGAAATAGAAAACTGCAAGGCAGTAGCTGAAAAGAAGCTCATAAGTTATCAACGAAAAGAAACCAATGCGTATACCCTTAAAGGAAAGCTCTATGGCTTTTTGATGCAACGGGGCTTTCAATCTCAAACGATTACAAAGGTATTGGAGCTTATTTGGCAAGAAAAAAATTTATGACAAAGGAGAGAAAAGTGATTCGGAGCATTAGAGCATTTATTCATTTGGTTAGGAAGGTGATTCAAGCTATAGTGACACTTCTCTTACTTGCTGTAGGCCTTTATTGCTATGCCCGCTATATAGAACCACGTCTATTAATGGTTGAGGAGAAAAGGCTGAGTTCTACTTACTTAAGCCCTCAAGAGCCACCTCTTCGCATCATACAGTTTAGCGATGTGCATTTAGGCGATTATTATAATGAAAGTGCATTTCAAGATTTAGTCGTTAAGATAAATAGTTATTCCCCAGACCTAGTGGTATTTACAGGGGATTTACTAGATGAAGGAGGAAAATATAAGCAGGGCCAACAGGTAGCTAAGCTCCTTGAAAGTATTAAAGCAACTTACGGGAAGTTTGCAGTATACGGTAATCATGATCATGGAGCTAATGGAAGTAAACTGTATAAGGAAATCATGGAGCAAGGAGGTTTTACACTTTTGAGAAATAGTGATGGAGTTATCAGTCTTCCCTCTCAGAAAAAAATTCGCCTTATAGGGATAGATGACTATTTATTAGGTAGCCCTGATTTAGAAAAAGCCTTTGCGCATATTAAGACCAATCAGTACAATATCTTTTTGTCCCACGTTCCTGATTGTGCAGATAAAGTTGTTCAATATCCTATCGACCTTCAGTTAGCAGGGCATAGTCATGGTGGGCAAGTGTCCATTCCTTTTATTGGCCCACCTTTTACACCCCCTTATGCTAAAAACTATATTAAAGGATTTTACTCCTTTGAGAGTAACCCACGTATGGGACTTTATGTGAATCGTGGCATAGGAAGTAGTCAGCTTCCTTATCGTTTTATGAACATACCCGAATTAACGCTCTTCCTTATAAGTGGAGAGTAAAACCATCCACCTTAAAAGACAGCTTCTAGGGAATCTAGTAAGCTGCTTTTTGATCTTGTAGGAAACATCGTATGCTACACTTTCACTACTTCGCGAACCAATACGTGTCCTATGAACACTTTTGTTCTATAGAAATGTATAAAAATACAATATTATTAATAAATATAAAAATAACTATTGAATAAATGAAAAAATGGATTATAATTATAAACAAATAAGAAAATTTATTCGTTTATTATAGAAGCATCAAACGAAAAGATGGAGGGATTGGGATGAAGCTTATACAGGGTAGTGTCACAGCAGCCAAAGGGTTTAAAGCAGGTGGAGATTTTATTGGGATTAAAGCCAAGAAAAAAGATTTAGCCATGATTTATAGTGAAAAGCCTTGCGTGATGGCAGGTGCTTTTACTCAAAATATAGTAAAGGCTTCTTCTGTTGTATGGAACAAGACCATTTTAGAAAAAGGGGAAAAGGTTCATGGGATTGTAGCCAATAGTGGGAATGCTAATGCAGCAACAGGGGAGCAAGGCTATAAAGATACAGAACAAATGGCTGCTTTAACAGCAGAAGCTTTTGGCATCCAAAAGGAAGAAGTCCTTGTTTGTTCCACAGGTGTAATAGGAGTCAATTTACCTATGGAGGTTATAGCCAAAGGCATTCCACAAGTTGCTCAGCAGATAAGTGCTACAGAGGAGGGGGCTAAGAATGCTTCAGATGCCATATTAACCACTGATACTTTTAGTAAAACCATTGCTATTGAAGATGAAGTAGAAGGCGTAAGCTTTACCATAGGTGGTATGGGAAAAGGTTCAGGCATGATTCACCCCAATATGGCTACAATGTTAGGCTTTATTACAACGGATATAAATATTACTCAAGAAATGCTTCAAAAGGCATTAAAGAAAGCCATTGATACTACTTTTAATATGATTACTGTAGATGGTGATACCAGTACCAATGATACGGTACTTGTTTTAGCTAATGGAGAAGCAGGTAATAAGTTGATTGACACAGAAGGAAAAGACTTTGATAGGTTTTTTGAGACGCTATATGAAGTATGTAAATACATTGCCGTTTCTATCGTTAGAGATGGCGAGGGAGCAACGAAACTATTAGAGGTAAATATCAAAGGAGCAGCTGATTTTGTTGCTGGTAAAACCTTAGCTAAAAGTGTACTCACCTCTAATTTGGTAAAGACTGCTTTCTTTGGTGCAGATGCCAACTGGGGACGAATTTTTGCTGCTATGGGTTATGCAGGGGTTCCTTTTAACCCTGATAAGGTGGATATAACCCTTGAAAGTATAGGAGGCGTTGTCAACTTATTAAAGCAAGGGTTGCCTGTTAAGTTTAGTGAAGAAAAGGCAAAAAAAGTCTTACTTAAAAGTGAAATAAAAGTCCTTATTCAGATGGAAGAGGGAACAGCAGAAGTAACTGCTTGGGGTTGTGACTTAAGTTATGACTATGTAAAAATCAATGGAGATTATAGAAGTTAGGGGGAGAAGAAACAATGAATGAAGGATTAGAAAAGGCTCAAGTACTCATTGAAGCCTTACCTTATATACGTGCATTTAATGGCAATCGTGTAGTGATAAAATATGGTGGGAGTGCTATGCTAGATCCAGAAATCAATAAGACCATTGTACAGGATATGGTACTTCTTAAATTAGTAGGTCTCAAGCCCATTATTGTTCATGGGGGTGGGCCAGAAATTAATAGTATGCTGAAACGACTAGACATCCCATCTGAATTTATTAATGGTTTACGTGTGACGACTAAGGAAACGATGGAAGTTGTGGAAATGGTACTAGCAGGGAAAGTAAATAAGCAAATTGTTGAGATGATTTCAGGTCAAGGTGGCTGTGCTGTGGGTTTAACGGGTAAAGATGGTAAAATCTTAAGAGCTAAAAAGCTCTATAAAGAGGGAGCCGATTTAGGCTTTGTAGGGGAGATTGACAAGGTGAATACAGAGCTTATTGAGACACTGATTAATAGCGATTTTATTCCTGTTATTTCACCTATTGGTTCAGATGAGGAAGGCAATACCTATAATATTAATGCAGATTATGCCGCAGTAGCTATTGCAGGAGCGCTTAAAGCAGAAAAACTAGTGTTCTTAACAGATGTTGAGGGCGTTTTAAAAGACAAGGACAATCCAGATAGCCTTATTCCCTTCTTAAATAATGAAGAAGCAGAACGCTATATTAAAGAAGGAATTATTGCAGGCGGTATGATTCCAAAGGTAGAGTGCTGTATGGAGGCTATTGAAGAGGGTGTATCTATGGTGCATATCTTAGATGGTAGAAAGAAACACTCTCTTATTCTTGAGATTTATACACCTAATGGGATTGGAACCATGCTCTATAAAAAGGAGGATCAATAATGAGTACCACTATTGAGGAAGGTCAAAAGTATGTGATGAATACTTATAGCCGTTTTCCTTTAGCTATTGTAAAAGGAGAAGGGGTTTACGTTTATGATGAAAATAATAAAAAATATTTGGATATGTGTGCAGGGATCGCTGTTAATGCTTTAGGATATGGCCATAAGGGGTTATGTGAAGCCCTTAAAGAGCAAGTGGATACGCTTATGCATATTTCTAATCTTTACTATACACCTCAGCAGGTAAATGTTGCAAAATGCTTAGTGGAAAACTCACCTTTTACCAAAGTCTTCTTTTGTAATAGTGGAGCAGAAGCCAATGAAGCAGCTCTGAAATTAGCTAAGAAGTTTGGGAAAACCAAGAGTCCTAGTTGTACAAAGGTTGTTACTATGGTTCATTCTTTTCATGGGAGGACCTATGGGGCTTTAGGGGCAACAGGTCAAGAAAAATACCAAAAAAGCTTTACCCCTATGCTACCGGGTTATAGTTATGCCCAATATAATGATATAGAAAGCTTAAAAGCCCTAGTAGATGAAGACACTTGTGCTGTTTTACTGGAGGTCATTCAAGGGGAGGGTGGCATTATCCCAGGACAAAAAGCCTATCTTCAAGAGGTGGAAGCCCTTTGTAAAGAAAAAAATGTGTTAATGATGATTGATGAAGTGCAAACAGGCATTGGGCGAACAGGTAAATTATTTGCCTTTGAGAATTTTGACATTCATCCGGATGTAGTAACTTTAGCAAAAGGCTTAGGGGGAGGTGTGCCTATCGGGGCTATGCTCTGCAATGAGAAAGCAGATGTTTTTGAACCAGCAGACCATGCGTCAACCTTTGGAGGGAACCCTCTTGTAACCACAGCAGCAGGGGTTGTCTTAAAAGAGCTTACCCAGACCCAGCTTTTAGAACATGTTAAAGAAGTAGGGGCTTATTTAGAAAGTAGTTTAAAGGCTCTTCAAAAGGAGTTTAACACTATAAAAGAGGTAAGAGGAATAGGTTTAATGCAAGGCATAGAAATGACCATGCCTGCTAAAGATGTAGTGGCAAGCTGTATCGAAAAAGGGATGTTGGTTGTAGGAGCAGGTCCTCAAGTGGTCCGTTTTGTACCTCCACTCATTATCACCAAAGAGCAAATTGATGCGGCTATGCATATTTTAAAAGAGGTATTACAAGAAGTAACGAAAGAGGGAGCATAAGTAAGATGATAGGAACACTGGTAAATACTTTGACCATTATAGTAGGAAGCCTATTAGGACTTTTAATAAAAGGAGGCATTCCAAAGCGTTTTGATGACATCATTATGAAAGCCTTAGGTCTTAGTGTCTTGTTTGTGGGCATTGAAGGGAGCCTTAAAACCACAGAAACCCTACTGCTCATTATTTCACTTGTGGCTGGAGCCATTATTGGAGAGGCTCTAGATATTGACAAATGGCTAAATGAATTGGGCAAGCGCATCGAAAGTCAGTTTAAGAAAAAAGGCAGAGGAGGAAATATAGCAGAAGGTTTTGTATCAGCTAGTTTACTTTTTTGCGTGGGTTCCATGGCTATTGTCGGTGCTATTCAAAGTGGTTTAGAAGGTAACCATACCATGCTTTATATTAAATCCATGTTAGATGGCATTACTTCTATTATCTATACCTCCACTATGGGAATAGGTGTTATTTTTTCAGCTGGAGCTGTTTTTCTTTATCAAGGAGCCATTGCTCTAGGGGCAAGTTTCCTAGGGACTGTTTTAGATACCACTCAAATTGCCAATATTGGTGGTATAGGTAGCGTGCTTATTATTGGCTTAGGACTTAATTTATTAGGTATTACAAAGATTAAAGTAGGCAATTTATTGCCAGCTGTTTTTGTGCCTATGATTTATTACATTATAGGGAGTTTCATATAAAGCCTTTAAAGAACGAGAAAATAGATTATAACAAAAGATTAAAAATAAAAGAAAATAAAGCATAAATTGAATAAATAGGAGCAAGGAGTTGTGCCACTAGAAAGAGGTGTTCAACTCCTTTTTATATGCAAAATAATAGCTAGGCTTTAAGAAGCGAAGCTATTATCGAAAAGCTAAAGAGTCATTATAAGGAAGTTTTATAAGCTTCTAAGGCTTCTAAAACAGCTTCCAT
>JAEYNQ010000239.1 GCA_023412455.1 Bacillota bacterium | reverse complement strand
CCACGATACAAGTTCATTCCATTTCTCGTTGATAAAATTCCCTTTGCATTAACTAAGTGCATATTTTTATCCTCATAAAAATGCTATTCTACTGAAAAACGTAAAATTGTTTTGAGTTTGCTTCTTTCTACCCTATTAGCATTATTTAAATAGATTTCACGATGACAGCTCTCAGCACGCTTCAGGCCATTTTCCTCTGCAAAATGCTCCATTTTTTCAAAAGAAGCTGGCTCATCATCAAATGCCCCGATGTGCAGCATTTCAATGCATTTTCCATCCTGCATATTATCAAAGCAGATTTCTCCATACAATGGATTAGGTTTTTTCTTCTTCACTTTTTCCAATGCCTCAGTCACCATTCTTTCCGTAATAAAGTCTGGCTGACGTATCATAATGGTATATTCTAGATCTTCCTTTACAAGTTCACCTTCCTGTTTTTTCTTCCATACTCCCTCTAAAGGATAAACAGCAAAGTCATTCACCTCTTTGGCTACCTGGGTGTTAGTAACAGAAGCCTTATACCCCATTTTTATAGCATAGGCTAATGCGTACAACGCACCAACTCTGTTTGAAAAATCCTCATCATTTGGATTGCCCTTTCCACTGATCATAATGTATTTCTGCATAGGCACGGTAATCAAAGCAGGGTATTGTTTCGCACCGTATAAATCTTTCTCTAGTTTTTTCCATTCGTATTTCATCAATATGTACCTCCTGTTTTTAAGCAAATTATATAACTTATAACTTGCAACCTAATGTCAGGTTACATATTTTTTTTGCATGGAAGCTAATTTCTTTTGCATTTGCTCTCTCACTTTTTCAGGCTCAAGGACCTCCACATAATCCATAAAAGAAAACAAATAACTGTATAATGTGTCATTTGCGGGTAAATTCGTCTGAACATACAAATTACCCTGTTCGTCCTCTGTAACATCACCTATAAATTCGTCATATACGCGAAAGGCCATTTTCTTATCAAATTTCAGTTTTATGACTATGGTATTTTGAGTCTCTATCGATTTTCCAACGGAGTATGTTATTGGAAGCTCACGTGAGTAAACATCAGCTAATACTTCCATCTCTCTTATTCGCGTCAATTTGAAAAAACGGTAATCATTACGCATAAGGCAAAAGCCATACAAATACCAATCTTTACTCTTAAACACTAATCTCAAAGGCTCAACCCGTCGCTGTGTGCTTTCCCTATTACTGCCAAAGTACTGAAAAGAAATGACGTTGTGGCTAAAAATAGCACTCTTAATTAAATTAAAAATATCTTGACTGTGATTATTTTTAACCCAGTCAGAAAAATCCACCTCAATCCAGTTTGTAATTTTTGATTGAAACAGGCTCCCTAATTTTATAAGTAACTCATCAGAATGATTTTGCTTGGTGGCTATAATTCCTTGTAAGGCCATTAAGATTTGTTCTTTCTCTTGATTGGATAAGAGGGATTTATCCAAGACAAAATTGTCAAGTAATGTAATACCTCCACCCTTTCCCTGCATTGCATAAATAGGAATACCCATACTGCTTATTATATCTATATCCCGATATATGGTTCTGATGGACACCTCAAATTTTTCGGCAAGTTCGGGAGCAGTTGACTTCCCTTTGTCCAAGAGATAGTACACAATTCTAAACAATCTACTTTCCTGCATTTTTATCACCTCTATTCCTATTATAGTACACAAACATGACATATAAATGTCGAGTATGAAAACACTATGCTTTATTTTGACTAATAATGGGTACTATGTAGATATATCAATATGATGCCTCCCGCATTTTTCTTCCTATTCTCCAATTAAAGGGGGTGTCCCAACGTACCTTATAGGTATCTATTCCATCATTCCATTTATATTATATTGAAGTATACTAACTAAAACTTTTTAAGTGCTAGCCCAGTAATAATAATGTTATTATTTAGTATATTAATATTATCAATTGAGTTAATAACATATATCCTAGCTTTACTTTTTCTATTTTTAAAGCATTCTCTTAAAAACTCCAATTTCATAAACTTAATAACTAAATTCTTTAATAAGCTTGGATTAGATGATAATAAATCATCATAGTGTTTATATCCCATTAACGCAATTTCATCTATATCTCCAAATTGCTCATCATCTTCTCTACATTCATCAATATACTTATCAAACTCTTCTTTTATTATACTAGTAAACATCACTACACTCATCTCTAATCTATAAGCTACTTCCTCATAATTAGGTATCTTTTTCCCAAATCCAATATCTCTATATGTCACATTATCCATATTTATTTCTTGATCATCTATAATAAGTCGCATTTATATGCCTCCTTTCTTAACAATATGACCTAGGCTATATTCCCAATTAACAGTATCTACCGATATATCTCTAAAATCAGCCATCACATCTATTCCTAGTATACCTGTAACCATTTTCATTAGTGCCCTAATAAGGTTACATCACTTTTATAATTTCTCATGATAATTATATTTATTAGGAAACTTTATATTTTGTTTTGTTCCAATATTATCAATACTACACATCACTTCTCACCTCTATAATAGGGATACTGTGACTTTCTATTTAGCTTTTCTGCTTTATGCTCTATGATAATATCATAAATAATTTTTATCATCTCTATTTTATATTTTCCCATCATTTCATGCTGCAACCTCATTAAATCTCTAATTCTAGTGTTCCTTCTAACTGTATTCTATCTCCAATATTAATTACTATATCATTTTCAAACTCAATGCCTATATCCGTACTTAATCCATTAATGCTACATCGTATTGTACACTCATCTTCTATTTGTATGACAACTCCATTAGCAATAATATGTGATGATCCATCTATTGGTTGAGTAAATCCAAATTTTTTATTGTCATTATTCTTCTCATATTTTATAACTAGACTTATCTTCAGCTCACCTCTGATAGTATCTCCTTTTATATTTTTAGTCATATCTTGAAGTGAGTCTACATATTCATCAAACTGAATAAAGTGTGCACATAGCTTTAAATCTGACTTCTGTTCTTGTAGATATGCTATTCTATCATATCCATCACCTTTAATATCATTAATCACAAATTTTTTATCCACTATTTATCCCTAAACTCCATTTCTCATTATCCTTATATCCGCCGTCTATTCTTTTACTGTATTACTAAGTATCTTAAAATACTCTTTTGGATTACTACAAAACTTTGCTTCTTGTGAACTTTTAAGTAATTCTATGATTATATCTAATTGTGCTTTATAAATCTTATTTTGGTATAGAATATCTCCTTCGATCATATTTATATATGCCACTATTTCCGTTAACATTACTTTTGATAGATTTCTTAGATCAAGCCTACCATTCATTTCTACAATATGATTATCTTCATATAAAAACTCTATACATGTACTATCAATACTTCCATATTGTTCTATATCCTTTGCCCAACTCTTTTTCTTGGGTAATATCTTACTAAGTTTTTCAATAGCACCAGTTGAAATCTCAATACCTTGCCATGAAATTAATTGTTCTTCTAAATACGCTTCTTTTTGCCTTCCCTTAGGAATAATTATAAATTTAAATTGCCATATTGCCATATCATACTACCCCTTTTTTATATCTGAATAAGCGCTCCTATGGTCATTGTCATTAAATTCGCTATCACCACATAATACTTGATAACCGTTAGTCTGTTTGTGGTATACTCCCATGTAAGATACTCTTTATAAATCAAATATTCTATCCAAATAACTAAGCCTTCTAAAATAACAAAGGCAACACTTCCCCATTGTCCTAATCCAAGATAAAATAAACCAATAAGTCCTGTATGTAACATCACTTGAGTGATTATATTGGCAACTATAATAACCTTACTTGCTTTAGCCCAGAACAACCTTCCAATCAATAATTCCACAATAATAGTAAAACTCATTGCCATTGCTAGCATCTTTAAAAGCTCTAGTTTACTTCCTAATATTCCCCACTGCATACCTTGAATAACTTGACTCTTCATAGTACTACAGTCTACTAATACTACTTCATTATACTCGCCATTATTAATTTCAGGAGAGACTAGGATATTGCCATCCCCTTCTTGGATAATAACCTTAAAACCATCTGAAAAATGTTGTCTTGGCCAGTCATGTCTCCTAAGTCCTGTTGTTACATCAGTTTCTCCTACTATCCCTGGATAGCTATTAGGATCTCCTATATAACATATTTCCCATCCTTCTTCATGATATTGATATAGTGGTAACTGTATATATTCT
>JAEYNQ010000237.1 GCA_023412455.1 Bacillota bacterium | reverse complement strand
TCGTACATAGCTAGGCACTGTGGCATAGGCTCGTTATGCTTGGCTTTGAGATCTAATTCTTTTATATTCATTTCTCCCTCCATTGTCTGCTGGGTGGCAGTGGCTCACCTATTTTAGTTAATCTTTTCCTCATTATTTATGAGGTAAGTCATCTAATGACATTATTCATTCTATTATCTAGACTTCTTATATTATCCACACCTATCTATTTATTTATAAAACCCAATCCGTTGGGTCACTAGTTTAGCCATTGGGACGTTAAATAGGACAGTAACTCAAACCCTTCAATCCATTGACTATCAAAGGTGGTACAGTGGTACATAAAAAGTCACAACAAACCTGAACAATACCACTGCACCCTCTATACCCTATATATAATATATATATCCTTTTATATAGTAGTAGTGTACCTAATGTACCATACATCCCCAATCCCCTACCCATCAAAGGATAGGACAAGGTACACATACCTAATTTTCTACTGTACTTTATTGTTCCTTTTGTCCCACTTTAAAATGGAATGCTATATCCCTCAATAAATGGCAACTTGTAATATCTGCTTTTATTTTTTTCTTTTTTCAATCTCGTAAATTCCTGCTCAAATCCCATTGATGTTAATGCTCTTCCAACTCTCTGTGGACTTAGCTTCTTTCCATGTTTTTCTTCTAAATAATTACATAGAGCTGTGCTTGTAATATATCCCCACTTCTCCTTAGGCTGATTAAGAGGCAAAATATCTTCAATAATAAGTTGTTCATCTGACTTAACAAAATAAACTTTGTTTCTATCATTATTTAGTTTAATTTCTTCTTGATTAAGATGAGTATTCTCGCCCTTTAGATACATTGCCACTATCTGCCCCCATAAGAGGTCGACATCAATGTTATGGGTGTGGTTAAGTGCTTCTACATCAATAACAATAAACCTTCTGTTTCCTGTATCATCCCTTAAAAATTCATGATCATTAACTGTAGAGGCAAAAAATGTCCTACGTGGAAACTTCTCAGCCTTTCTGCTATACGGCATTCTAAATTCATCATGAGTAGATGTAAGCCATGCTTTAAGAGCATCTCGGTCTGACTTTCTCATGGTTCCGCCAAGCTCACCTAATTCACATAGCCAATAGGATGTGGCTTGAATCACGCTATCTTTACTTGATAAATCTAACTGTACACCATCCTTAAAAAAGTCAACTAAGAACTCCTTAGGCATTAATGCCCTAAACCATCTTGTTTTGCCTATTCCCTGTTTTCCTTTAAATACAATGGTAAATTCAGCATTAAAACTTCCATCATTCATGCCCATTTTTACTCCACTTATCAGCCACTTAATAATCATCTTTTCATTAAATAATCTATCCTCAATAGAATAATGTTCTGCATAGGTGATTGTATCAAGTAACTTTCTTAATTCATCTGCCCCTTTAGTAGCCTTAAATTTCTTGTACGCTTTCTTCAGGTATTTTTTTACTGGATTATAAGCCTTTTGATTAGCTATATAAGCTGTAAATCCCCATATATGATCTTTGGTTAAATATAAACCTGTCCTCGTACACATACTATTAATCTGTGTGATAAAATCATCATACACATACCATTTAGTATTACTTTCTATTTGTCTCTTTAACTCGTTATACTTGAGTATAATATTTTTATTGATATATAGTTTATTTAGATTTTCCCATATTTTATAAGGCTTTCCCTTATTACTACACTCGTAGACTAAAAATGAAGCTATCATCCTATTAAAAGTTTCTTCTTGTTCCTGATGAATTGCTGCTTGCCTTGTCTGCTCATAACGCTGAGCTCTTTCTTCATCGTTACTAATCTTTAAAAATTCATAAGTCTGTACATCGCTAAAATCTATTTGTTGCATTCTGCCTTTCCTTTCTAATTATAGTAATCTCCTCTATAAAAACTTCCTCTATATGTCTTAAGACATTTATTAATAGTTACTTGCCCATAAGTTGAGCCACTTTGTTTTCTATCCCATTTAGGCCTCATTAATGCACTGCTTCTATAAATCCTATCTATTTGAGATGCATTGCCACCTGTCCAAAAGATTAAAATGTTAATTAAACTCATGTCATCTTTCGAAGCATCCCCTGAAAAAGAGCCAAAATAATAGAGGTCGCTAAATTTACTACCGCTGCTCGCCTTCTCAATGACTTCCCCATCAGTCAAGGACTCGCCTCCCCCATGGGTAGGTGTGGTTAAAATGGTCTTTTCTTGCCTAGCCAAGTACTTAAAATGTAGGGGTTTGATGGACTCAGTACAATCTCTAAGGGTTCTATAAGGCTCAATTATCTTTCCTGTAACTGTAAAGAACCTGCCTTTGTCATAGCACTCAAAGTTGCCTCTCCTACAAGCACCTTGTGGTTTACTTCCAATACAAATGACATGAATCCCTTTCCCACTAGGTGAAATTTCTGCATAACTATTTAAAGTAGTTAACACTTCCCTAACAACTGGATCATTAAGCTCTACCCCATCAATATCTACTCCAAAGATGCCATCTCCTAGCATGAAACCTAATCCATCATAAAGATCTACTACACCTAAAGCTGTTTCAAAATCACACCAAGTATTAGGATTATTACTTTGTGCAAAGCCTCCTGTTCTGGCATTAAATGGCTTTTTGTCATGCTTGCCTCTTTTACTATCCCAGGTGAGCCTATAAAGCACCCACCTGTTTAGTTCCCTTAGTTCTATTGGTATATTGTTGTAGTTCATCCTTGCCTCCTCATTAAAATGGAAGTGAATCATCCTCTCCCCATTCTGTAGATGCAGTAAAACTACTTTGACCTGACCTATTTAATAATTGTTGTTTTGGTACTGATACATTCTCTATCCCTTTTACCTGACTTGTGTATCTAATAGTTGTATAAAAACCACTATTACCATCTACCTCATATTCTTTCTCACCAAATACACCACCAAATAACTTTCCTTTAAGTGCTGCTTCATTCCAATCCCATTTATAACCTTCATTGCTACTTTCAATATGATAGATAAATGTCTTAATGGCTTTTTTTAACTTTTCATCCTTTTCACTACCATCATCTTTAGGCACATTTAAACGATATACTCCTTTCCACTTTTTATCCTTAGTTTGCTTTTCATATTGCTCTTTATAGAAATTTTTATATTCACCTTCTGCTATATCAAAGAGGATATTTAAAACTGAGCCCCATCCATATTCCTTTTCCTCTACCTCTATAACCTTACATACATAACCACCTGCGGGTAGCTTTCTCTTTGTTCCCATAACTTCTGTTGTTTCATAACCATTCCATTTTCTCATTTTATATTTCTCCTTTAACTAGTAATTCTCTTAAGTTGTAAATTAATGTCTTATATATAAAATCTCCACTGAAATTAATATTCTTTTGATAATGAATATGCAAATCATATCTACTTTCAAAGGCTTTAAGGGTTGCCATAAATGCTTTTGGATTGTATTTGGTATCGTAATTATGCATAGGGATATCTTCATACAATGCTTCTTCAATGAGTAAATATATAGCACCTTTACCTCTTAAAAATTCCTTTTCTATGCGTTCTCTAGCTTGTGTAAAATTGCCACTTAGTTCATTTAAATTAGCCTTTCTTTCAATGGTACATTTATTTTGCAAATAGAAATATCTCTCTATATTTGGCCACTTTACTTTCATGGTGTAATCACCAAAATCAAGCTTCTCATAGCAATAATTAATTTTATGCTTATCAAAGTACTCTGTAATATGACCGCACTTTTGCTCTCTTGTATCAATCACTACAATAGCCTCTTTTAAAATATTTTTAATTTCTGTTTCCGTATACTTAAACACTTTAATATTCCTCTAATACCTTTAATACTGGCACAATATCATTTTCTATTTCATCCTCTTCAAAGGCATCTAAGGGTGTCTTAGCTGTTGAATTTCTGCTATGCGTTTCAAAGATATATCTACCTTCTTTACATTTAGCAAGTAGTACTACATTAAACTTAGACTCAGGCACCAATTTATTTAACTTCTTACCAGTTGTTTTCATCCTAGTCCACATGTAGCCATCTTCTGTGCGTTCGGTTTCACTATGAGCCGTATAAATAATGGTTAAATCTTCTCTTAGCTCACTTACAATATCTAAGATGCTATAAATATAAACCACTAAATCTGCCCATTTATCAAAGCCTTTCTCTTTTGAACGTCTTATTTCTTCTCCAACCATCACGCCATTTAAAGTATCAATCACAATATACTTAAGCTGTGTTTTCTCACTAATCCCTTTCATAAGGGCTAATATCTTATTTGGATCATCTGTTGCAATATAATTTTTGTTCTCAGCATTGTACTGCTGCCTAAAGCCTCTCCATGCACTTCCTTTTTTATCAGCATCAATAAAGTAGGTCTCCTCAGGATTCAAATTTCTGAGAGATGTGGTTTTCCCTGCCCCTGATTCTCCAATTATACAGATTGCCTTTCCCATATGGCTCGCCTCCTCTAATACTTAATTTCTAGTTTCTCTTCTGTCTCAATCACCTCAAGGCCTGGAATGTCCAACAGCTCCCCTGTTGCGACCTCTACAATCCCATTTGGTGTGGTTAATAAATCTTTCTTAAAATCTGCCCATCTAAAGGTTAAAGTTTCTTTTCTGCTAATCAAATCTTCTCTATTATTTGCTTTAGCCCATTTGAGAAGCTCATCACCATCCTTTTGAAAATCTAATTTAGATTTCTTAACCACTACATCACCACTTAATAATTTCACTTTACGTTGTGTCTTTGTTTCATTCTGTGGTACTTGCTCAAAGAGTTCTCTAAGGTAACTTTGTTGCTTATCTTTTTTCTGCTCTAGTTCATATTTCTTTTGTTCATATTGTTCTTTTAGAAGTTCTATGCGCATCTTAAATATTTCACTTAATTCTAAAATAGCTTCATCTAGCTCTTTAATCTTCTCTATCAGTTGATCCATTTCAACTTTTATTTGTATTGTTTGTTCATCAATGTTGTTTGCTTGTTTAGTTGCCATCTTTATTACCTCTCCTTATCCTTAATAAGCTGTGATAACGATTAACGTAATTTTTTCCTATCACATCCTCTTGGCATAAATAAGCTATTAGTTCATTAATAAGTGATTCATATTGCTCTATTTGCCAATTTAGCATGACATTTTTCCCTGTCAGTTCAGCATGTTCTGATAGTATCTTAAAAATATAACTCATTCCTCTATCTCCCTTCTTTAAATAAATATTCAAGCTCTAAATCAGGAAAATAGTTTCTTTGAATACTCTGTGCTTCATCAAAGGTAAACTGACTTTTACACCCTATCTTTAATGATATAGTTGCAGGTCTTACTCCTAATAAGTTAGCTAAATCAATGCATCTTACTGAACGTCTTGCCATTTCAGCTTTTAAATTCCATAACATTTTTCACATCTCCTTTTATTTTGTTTGCTGTGCTTTCGCTACAAGAGATATGATAGATGTGAATTTTTAAATAGGAATGAGGCCTTTTTAAGGGTTTTATGAGGCCTTTGTGAGGTAATTTAAAGGCAATTATGAGGACTTTATGACAAATTGGTGAATAAAGTGTTAAGGAAGGAAAATGGTAAAATAAAAGAGCTATGCACTCATTTGCATAACTCTAATCGCTCTCATTATCTGTGTCTCATTTTAGCCAATGGACTAAATTCTTGATAACCTTGTCTTATATCATCATCTGTTAAATCTAGGTATGCCTGTTCTGTTACTGTCACACTGCTATGCCCTAATATCTGACTTAATGTAAATATATTACCACCATTCATCAAAAATCTTTTTGCAAAGTTATTTCTTAATGTATGTGGGGATATATTATTTAGATCTATTCTCTTGCAGTAATTTTTAAAATTTTTTTCAAAAACTGAATTTTTAAAAGGCCTTCCCTCTCCTGTTGTAAATAAATACTCACTATTTGTGTAAATATCTTTATATTTAAGCCATCTCTTCAATAATAAATTCATTTCGTTTGAAAAGTACACAATCCTGCTCTTTTTCCCTTTTGTATTCTCTGCTGGCAAATAAATGGCTCTCTTAGCAAGATCAACATCTTCTACCTTGATTAGAAGACATTCGGTAATTCTCATTCCTGTATCCATTAATAAATTAGTAATAACATAATCTCGGTATTCTACATAGGCAGACAGGTTAAATACCTTTAATAGCATTTTAAACTGTGTATCTGTAATGAAATCTCTAGCTTTTCTCTTATTTGGCATTGCTTTTAATGTATCTGTTGGGTTCTTTTTGACAATCTGGAAATCCATGCAATAAGTATAAAAAGCTTTGATATTTCTAAGGTAATTATTTACTGTAGTTACGGATACCCTTTTTCCTAAATCGGTTCTTACTTGAGGATTATTGGTTTTTCGGCTCAATTCTTCCGCTACTACTGTATATTTCCCTCTATCCCTAACATAAGCTAAATACTCTACAATTACTTTCTTCGTGACTTTTTGAGCCATCTCAATCTTGTGTTCATCTTCGCAGTATTTAACAAATAGTCTTAAGCTCTGCTCATATGATTTAATTGTTTTACTTGCTAATCCTTTTGTTTTACAATAAACTAAATAATCCTCAATTTGATAGAAAAACTCTGTAAACATGCAAAAACTCTCCT
>JAEYNQ010000219.1 GCA_023412455.1 Bacillota bacterium | reverse complement strand
AAGAAGATGAACTGGAGAAGTTAGAAATAAGTGTAGATGTATTAGGAGAACCTAGTGAAATTGCATCACCAAGTGAATTGGATGTAAAAAAGTATGGCGTCATCGTTTCTAAGGGATATAAAAGAGGCCTTTTACTCCCTAATCTAGAAGGCATTGATACTGTGGAGGAACAAATTCGCATTGCTATGCAAAAAGCGGGAATCCCAGAGGGGGAGACGGTGAAACTAGAACGATTTGAAGTTGTACGTCATTTCTAGTAAATAAAATGCTAGAAAAATGAGGAGGTGTGAAATGGAGCATAGCGAGATAATCTGCAATGTTTGTATGCATCACTGTCGTTTAAAAGAAGGGCAAATTGGGAGATGCAGAGCTAGAAAGAATGAAAAGGGAAAAAGCCGCCCTATTAACTACGGGCATATAACAAGTCTAGCATTAGATCCCATTGAAAAGAAACCATTAGCTTGTTTTTATCCAGGAAGTCTGATTTTATCAGTTGGAAGTTTTGGCTGTAATTTAAATTGCCCATTTTGCCAAAATCATAGTATTGCAATGGCTGGTCAGAAGGAAGTAGAAACTTTAGTAGTAACACCAGAAGCTTTAGCAAGAGAGGCTTATGAGGCAAGAAGTAGGGGCAATATAGGGGTAGCATTTACCTATAATGAACCCCTGGTTGGCTATGAATTTGTTCGGGATACAGCAAAGCTTGTTCATGCGTATGGGATGAAGAATGTTGTTGTAACAAATGGTTCTCTTTCAGAAGAAGCAGCCAATGAAATTCTTCCATATATTGATGCTTATAATATTGATTTAAAGGGATTTGAGCAAAAGTATTATGATAAATTAGGTGGCAACTTAGAATATGTTAAGACATTTATTCAATTAGCAGCAAACTATGCCCATGTAGAAATGACAACATTAGTTGTTCCAGGAGAAAATGATACATCAGAAGAAATAGGAAGACTGGCCAAGTGGCTAGCATCTATTGATCAAGATATGCCACTACATCTTACGAGATTTTTCCCCAGAAGGAATATGAAAGATAAGGAAGCCACTAATGTAGGCTTATTATTCGAGTTACAAAAAGAAGCTAAGAAATATTTAAATAGGGTATTTGTTGGAAATGTATAGATATATTCACATAAAATATAATCCTATATAAGACAATACACATCAGAAAGCAGATTACAAGAGTAAACAAACTTACCTATCGAATCAAACAGATCGCTTTTTAGAAAGGCTTTATGGTGGAGATGCTAAAGGGTTAGTTTCTATGCTTATTCAGAGAGATAAGATAACACCTAAAGATTATGAGGAATTAAAGGAGTTTTGGGAAAAAAGGAAGAGGGATTAATGGATATTATTTTTAGCGTAATAGTAACACTTTCAATAGCAGGAGCATTTCTCATAGGAATTATATTAATGAGTAAGCCGATATTTAAAAAACAATTTAGTAAGAGGTGGCAATACTATATTTGGTTAGTGGTTATTGCAAGATTGCTCATACCTGTTGTAATAAGTCCAGAAGGATTTATTAATCTAGTGGATGAAATGAGAATAGAGCCAGTCAATAGCTATTTATCAGATAGGGAACAAGAAGAAAAGCTTTTTAATTTTGATATTACCTCAAATAGAAAAGAGAATTTAATACATAGTAATCAAAATGCGTTACAAGACGATCAAGAAAAGAAAATAAATTTGTGGGAGATTATAAACCAGTTAAAAGATAAGTGTGGAGTGATTTGGTTCATAGGGGTAGTCATTTTATTTACCAAAAAGGTGACTACTTATAGAAATTTTGTGAAGTATATGAGAATGAGCTGGAGAGAAATAACAGATATTAATAGGCTAGACGAGTTAGCTAAAATGACAGAGAAGGTAGGTATTAGGGTACCAGTAGAACTTTATTATCATCCATCAGTTATTTCGCCGTTAATTATAGGTTTTTTTAAGCCTGTTATAGTGTTGCCATCCATAGCATTATCTGATATGGAATTTAGATATACGGTTTTACACGAATTAGTTCATTTTAAAAGAAGAGATATTTTTTATAAATGGCTGATACAAGTTGTGATTTGTATACATTGGTTTAATCCTTTGGTTTATATGATGGCAAAGGAAACAGAACAGATGTGTGAACTATCTTGCGATGAAGACATTATTAGTCGTCTAGGTGCAAAAGAGCAACGTCTTTATGGAGACACTTTATTAAATGCTGTTATAAGAAAAAAAGAAGGGTATTAAGATGGACTAGCCATTATGCTCTTATATGAGGATAAAGAAATGATAAAGGAGAGATTGGAGGCCATCATGCAATATAAAATCAAATCAAAAATTAGAGTTCATATATCATTAGTATGTGCACTGTTGTTGATAGGAAGTTTTAACTTGGTAGGAGCAGTTTCATTAAAAGCACAAGAACAAGGAAAAGGTCAGAAATCAAAAGCGGATATTGAATTAGGAGGATATATTATGGGAGAACCTATATATCTTATACGTTCTGAGGCAGGGTTAAGGCTTATTGGTACAGGGGAATATACCATGGATAAATTTTATATGCTATCAGCAGATAGTATTGAAATATCTGATACAGATTGGAAGCCAATAGGAACAAAAGAAAATCCATTTACAGGGAGCTTTGATGGAAATGGATGTATTATTAATGGATTTGTAGATGAAGGTGAGAAAAGCATTTTTGGCTATGCCAACCATGCACAGTTTCATAATATTACGCTCAGCGGTACGAAAAAGTTAGTAAATAATCAAAAACAGCTACAAGATAGGATTTGTGCTAAGCCAACGGAGTGCACCCTAGAAGATATTTTTATTGTAGATAATAATGAAGAGATGAAAACAAAGCAGGCTAAGATTAATAAGCAATCAGTAGCTATGAAAACTCAGATTATTAATGATGAGAAATGGTATTTAGTTGAAAATGAAGCGCAACTTAGGGCTTTAGGAAATGGCGAGTATGAGTGGGAACAAAATTATAAGCAAGTAGCAGATATAAAAGTTTCAACGGATGAATGGAAACCAATCGGAAATAGTGATGTGCCTTTTACGGGCAAATATGATGGCAATGGGTTTGAAATAAGTGGCGTAACGATGGCAAATCCTAATACACAGCTAGCTGCTTTATTTAGTTATGCTGAGAATGCAACATTGTGCAATATATCACTAAAAGAATATGATATCGAGAAAGCAGGAAGTAATCTAAAGACAGTTACAAAATCAGGGATTGTAGCATTTGCTAGAGAGACAAAAATAGAAGGATGTGAAGTAATCCCTAAAAATGAAAGCCAAATAGACTGAGATAGTATATATGAGGAGAACCGTACCATAAATAAGGGGGTTTTGAAAAATAGGAAATAAAAAGCATATTGTACTAGTAAAAACGAGTACAGTATGCTTTTTATTAGTTAATTTATTTGTAACTGTTCAGCCATAGGCTGAATAAATATTGGTCTTGTTGTGGATAAAGTGCTTTTGTATCCTATTTTACGCTCTCGTTTTGTGATTGTTAGCAATTTGTCACATTAATTAAATCATTATATGAAAAAGTATTAGTTTGAAAGTGCACGCATTTACCTTTTCCGTCTTTACTATGAACTGAACCTTGTATTGTCGTAGATGGGAATACCCCTTGTAAAACATTATCAAATACTAACTTATACATACATGGAGGATATGAAAAATACACAGTAGAAGTTGTAAAAGGTTTTATAGCGATTTGACAACTGCATTCATAAATAGTATTGCTTACCTCTAAATCGTAAAGGTACACATTAATATATGCAGTTTGGCTCGTTGTATTTTCAATAAGTGATAGAGACGTGATATTTACGTCTTTATCCTTACTGCAGTAATAAGGTTTACAGTCTCTAAGAACAGGACCAGTTGAAAGTTTCAGTACAACGGTTGTAGTTGTGCTTGCTTCACTGTATAAATTATTGTCAGCAGTTACTCTAACTGTGTTGATCAGTTCCCCACAAGATAACGCTTTGACCACAATTTTAGCTGAAACTTCACCACCCTCAGGAATATTATCAATATTCCAAACAACCCTCTGTCCCAAAACACTTACGCTTCCAACGGACACATTAATGTCTATTAATTGACAATCCTCCGATAATATATCTGTTAATACAACGGATGTAGCTGCACTGTATCCTGTGTTTTGAACAGATACTTCATAAGTTAGTAGTTCCCCAACATATACTTTATCCTGCGAAGCTGTTTTTGTTACTAATAAACGACCTGCTTCTTTTAATTCGGCAATAAAAACATCAACAGTCCCAATTAAATTTGGCTGGTAAGCTTTTAAAGTATTAAAATTACTGGAGTAGGTTACGCCTACAACCCTTACACTGCCATCTTTTCCGCAACTTATGCAATTTCCTATATCGACATCTGCACCACCCAAATAAGATGAAAAAAGTAATTGGCTTCCATCGTTTTTGATTTTTGTAATAAATGCATCTGTAGTGCCTGCATTATTGGGTTGTATAGGGTAAATAATCGGAAAATCAAGAGAGGTTGTTCCTCCCGTTACATAAAAGCTTTCGTCCCCATCTATTGATATACAATTAGCATAATCAAATCCGCTACCACCAAGATAAGTAGAAAAAACTATTGAAGTTCCATTAGGGGAGAGCTTAACAATACATGTGTTTGATTCCCCTAATAAAGAACTTTGCAATGCATTTTTTATTGGAATATTGTTGGATTGTGTAGAGCCAACAACATAAATATTTTGAGTATGATCAACTGCAATATCTGTTCCAAAGTCATCGTTTTTTCCACCCAAATACGTTGAAAAAACTAATTCTGTACCACTTGAATCAATCTCTGTTATAAAAATATCTCTTTTACCACCTAATGCAGGCTGAACTGCATTTTTTATAGGGAAGTTAAATGAGTTTGTGTTTCCGGTAATATAAACGTTATTTTCGCTGTCAATTTCTAAAGCGGATGTTAAATCTTGACCTTTTCCACCTAAGTAAGTAGAAAAAATTAGGGACGTGCCTGAACTATCCAATTTTGTTATAAAAGCATTTTGAATACCCAGCAAATTTTCCTGATAAGCATTTTGAATTTTATAATCTATGGAATTTGTGTAACCACCTACATATATATTGCCTGTTGTGTCGACCTTGATACCAGTTCCAAAGTCTTGTTTACTGCCTCCTAAGTAACTCGAATATAGCAATACATTTCCATTAGGACTCAGTTTCGATATAAATGCATTGATTCCACCCAACAAAGTTGCCTGATATGGATTAACTGTTGGAAAGTTATTAGAGGACGTATTTCCAGTAATATAGATATTATTATAGTTATCCAGTGTTAAAGCGATACCGAAGTCCGCTCCATCTCCTCCAATATAGGTTGAATACATCAACTCAGTGCCAGTGCTATTAAATTTTGAAACGACAACATTGCTTTGGCCCTGCAAAGCTGACTGATAAGCATTGTTTGTAGGATAATCAAGAGCGGTTGTGTATCCCACTATATAAATATTTCCGTCGTCATCAGACTCTATTCCATAGCCACCTTCACCGAACAGCGTTTCATTTCCACCTAGGTATGTAGAAAAGTAAAGAACTGGGTCAATGGTTAAAGGAATTCTTTTATCATAATCCTCAATTTTAAACTTTATTTGATTTTCATTCTCTATTACATAGTTTCCTTCTATCTCAGTCGTTCCACCTTGATGTTCTTGATAACAATAGGGCTTGCGAATTTTTACAGCTAAAGAAGATAATAGAATACATAAATCTCCTTGTTCATCTTTTTTAATACTATTAGTGCCTTCGATTATAAAACATATATCATTTACATCAGCTAAAGGTGAAATTTCAAAGTCAAATTCTATATTTTTATTATTGCCATAGCAGACCATATCAATCATTGAGTAAAGTTGTTGATATCTAATATTTGAAAAAGTAGGAATATCGGCTACCCAATTTGATGGTTCTTTTCCTATAAAGTAATTAATTTTTCCTAAGCATTCCTTTTCTGCTATTAAGTTTACATTAGGATTAGAATTGCTAAACCTTATACTAAATGCACTTCCTTTTTGGCATATATCAATTTTATTATTAGTATATAAGGTCGTTTGTTCTTTGGTTTTACAAAGATACTTGAATTCAGGATCTATCTGACCTTTATTGTATTCAAAATACAAGGGTACTTGGATTGGGTTCGATTTGCTCGCCATTAACTATACTCACCTCATCTAATTATAATAAATAAAATAGATATAACATGTTATTAAACCATATGCTATGTAACATTAAGTAAAATAAGATGTTATATCTTAAAACTTAATAAGTTATACTTGCTACACTTGAGGGGTTAGAGTCAGAAACTACAATAGGATAACCAGTTGCAGGAGGCTGATATGTCATTGTATATCCTACAGTATTACTTGCTATGATGCGATAATAGTAGGTATTTCCGCGAACTACATCGGTATC
The DNA here is from genome assembly GCA_023412455.1 of Bacillota bacterium. Taxonomy (GTDB): domain Bacteria; phylum Bacillota; class Clostridia; order Lachnospirales; family Cellulosilyticaceae; genus Sporanaerobium. Next base: position 687 of record JAEYNQ010000219.1, on the reverse strand, counting down.
TACATATGAGATGGTATCGCCCATTTCTTGGGATGTTTGTGAGGGTAGGGTTACAATCTCTTCCCAAGGGCCACTACTTGTGTTAGACTTTTCCACTGTAAAATCAGTTTCATTATAGGAACTGTCAATCCATTTCACCAATACTCCTATATCAATAGATTGAAGAGTAACACCTGTTGGACTGTCTGGCTGTGCTGAAAAAGACATTGGCCTCATCATTATAAATTCCTCATGACCGAGTAGATGACAATGCCACATATGTTCCCAACCGAAGTTAATAATTTCATTTGTGACAGGAGCAGGTTCATTATTAGGATCAATATTAGTAAATCCAGTAGTTGATCCAATTGGCATAGTAACATCTAAAGGTCGGTAGCTATTGATAATATTAAATGGAGGTTCTGGTTTGGTTACCCTAATGGCTATAATTGTATTTTGAAGCGGGTTAAATCTTAGTGCTTCCTTCCATCCAAGTTCATTATCATCTGGTGGTGAAATCATACCATCCCAGCCTACTCTGTTTATTAACTGTACATTAAATAAATGCCAATGTAATACATGAGTATCAACGCCATTATGCGTAATATTCCATATTTGAATATACTCATCATCTATTTGATAGGTGTTAATGGGTCTCACTTTTAATATCTCTGTTGGCGGATCAATATCAACGTATGGTATTGAAAC
>JAEYNQ010000211.1 GCA_023412455.1 Bacillota bacterium | reverse complement strand
CTTGATAACGAACTGCCCTATTCTGAAATGTTTGAAAAAGTAAAGAATGGGGAGAGTCCTAGTTGGTTTTTAGATAAGGATGAAGAGGGCAACATTAAAGATGTGTATTTTATACGTCTTATTAGGGACATTGATACATTTAATGAGATGGGCGTGATAGTCATTGGCATTAATCGAGACTACTTAAGAAGTGTATATAGTGACCTTTCTACGGAGTTTATGCAAAATATCAGCATTGTAACACAAGAACAAGAGGTTATTGTTGGGACCTCCTCTTCGGAATATGATTTTTTAAACAATGCATTTATTAAGACAGGGACTAAAAGTAGTGACTATTTTGTTGATAAAGACAACGGTGTTCTTTTATGTTATATGGATGTAGGGACACCTGATTGGCAGATTGTTACGGAGAGTTCATTGAATAAACTTAATGAAGAACTGTATCATTTTAAAAATTGGTTTATTTTACTTATTATCTCTACTATTCTTATTCTTTCCGTCTTTAGTATTTTAATGGCTATAGATATTATCACACCTATTAAACAATTAGTAGAAGGAATTAAAAAGTTTGAAGAAGAAAATACCCATCAAGAAGTCATTGTAGATAGGCAAGATGAATTAGGCTATCTGGGTAAGTGCTTTAATAAAATGTCTCTTGAAATCGACACTTTAGTTAACCGAGTATACAAAGAGGAGCTTACGCGAAAAGAGGCAGAACTTAAAGCATTACAAGCTCAGATTAATCCCCACTTTCTTTTTAATACATTAGAGTCTATTAACTGGATGGCACAGCTTAATAATGTACCGGAGATTAGAGATATGGTGACTTCTCTAGGTTCCATCATGGAAGCCAGTATAGGAAAAGGAAATCCACTTATTCCTCTTAAGCAAGAATTAAAATATGTAGACAGCTATATATTGATTATGAAAAATCGCTATGGGGAACGTTTAAGCTATGAAACAGAAATTGATGAAAATCTTATTCGACAGCAAGTTCCTAAATTGGTACTACAGCCATTAGTTGAGAATGCTATTTATCATGGGATAGACCGAAGCCGTAAAAAAGGGATTATTCGTTTGGTGGTCAGAAAGGAAGAAGATAGCATATATATAGAAGTAATGGACAATGGTAAAGGGATGGAACGAGAAGAATTACAACTACTTAATAGTAAATTCCAAGAAGTGAATCCCAACTATATGTTAATGGGGCATAGAAAAGGAATAGGGTTGGAAAATGTTAATGCACGCATTCGCTTATTCTTCGGTCCACAATATGGATTAAGAGTAGAAAGTGAGTATGGTAGCTATACAAAAATAAAACTTACATTACCATTACACTACGAATAGGAAGGGGATAAGAAATGTTTAAAGTATTAATTATTGATGATGAGCCAACTATTAGAAAAGGACTCATTAATATTATTAATTGGAAGAAGTTTCAATGTGAAGTTTGTGGTGAAGCATGGGATGGTGTAGATGGTTTAGAAAAATTAGAAGAGTTTAAGCCAGATATTATTTTCGTAGATATAAATATGCCAGAAATAGACGGTCTTACCATGATTAAAAGGGCAAAAGCTATTGTCCCACATAGTAAATTCATCATCTTATCAGGTTACCGTGAATTTACATATATGCAAGAGGCCATTAAGATAGGGGCCTTTGATTACCTATTAAAACCCTCTAGTATTGAAGAAATTTGTGAGGTCATAAAACGTGCTGTTATTGAACTAAAATATCAGAAAGAGGATCAGCTTGAAATTAGTAAACTGAAAAAATGCTTTGAAGAAAGTATTCCCTTGCTAAAAGAGAAACTCCTTTATGATATTATCTTTCAGATTAATATTAATGAAGACGAAATTAATGAGGGATTTGAACTTTATGGCGTAGATATTCATGATTTTGTCATGATGATTATTGAGATAGACAAAGAAGCTGAAAAAAAGGAGCCTTATCAACGACAGCTATATCAATTTGGGGTTATTCATACCGTAGAGGAAATGTTTGCAGAAGACTTTAAAGTGGAAAAAATTGTACTAAGTAGTAAGCAGATTGCCTTTATTATTTTACCCGTAGAAAAAGGGGAGCTATTAGTAGATAGTGTTTATAAAAAAGCAAATAGCGTCCAACAATTAGTAGAGAGTTGCTTTGACTTTACGGTTACCATAGCCATTAGTACAAAAGGTCGTTCAGTAGAAGAGCTTCATCAAAAAATGATTGAATGTAAAAATGGACTTTCTTATCGCTTTTATATGGGTGATAGCTCTATTATTCTTTATAGGGATTTGGATGGTTTTTATAAAGGACAAGATACATGGCAATATGAAGGCTACGATAAAATTTTGTGTGAAGCAATAAAAACTGGCAATGAGGAGAATGTTACACATACACTACAGCAAATTAAAAGTAATATTTTACAAACAGGTAAGGACCCTGAACAGATTAAAAGCTTCTATTGGAATCTTATCTTCGAAATTAACAATATACGTATTTCGATTAAAAATTTAGAGGCATCTGATAAAGACATTAGTAAAGATATTTCTAGTTTATATAAAATGATTGAATCGGCTAACCATGTAGGTGACCTCCATGAGCTATTAGAAGAAGTGTCAGGAAATATTGTAAACCGTATTAATAAGTATAATAAGAAAAATATTAATCAAATATTACAAAATGCTATGAAATATATTTGCGAGCACTATGCTGCGCCTATTACACTGAATGAATTGGCGGAACATACTTATGTAAGTACCTATTATTTAAGCAGAATGTTTAAAAAGGAGTTAGGTAAAAATTTTGTAGAATACCTTAATGAAGTCCGTATTGAAAAGGCAAAAGAGCTTTTGCAAGACAATAAGTACAAGACTTATGAGATTGCAGAGCTAGTAGGGGTACAAGATCCTCACTACTTTTCTAAAATATTTAAAAAATACACCAATATGACTCCCACAGAATATAAGGAAAAATACTTTAATCACTAAATAATAAAAACCCCTAGCTTATGCTGGGGGTTTTTACATCGTACACATCCCTAAAGTTAGATGGCACTACCTACAGATAGGCAGTGCTTATAAATATAAAAATGAGTTATGTTATTTAAAAACATGAGATAATCCACAGCTTGAAACGTTATTTTGATAAGAAAATGTATCAAAATAACTAAAGAAGAGTGTAAAAATTTGTTGTACTTTTTAGGTAAAATTTAATAATATAAATATTCACAAAAAGCAACATCGTCTATTACTAAATATAGACAAAAGTAATAATATAGTGGTGAGGAGAGGTGAGAGCTAATGAGTAGTCAAACAAGAACGACACAAGAATTAAAGCAGAAAACAGTGACTCATGCAAAGAGCCAAAAAAAGACAGGGTTCTTGCACGAACTAGTTAAGAAAAAAGCACTTTTTATTATGTTGTTGCCAGGGCTCATTGTTATGGCAATTAATAACTACTTACCCATGTTTGGTCTTTTATTCGCTTTTAGAAAGATGGATACAGTGACGAAACTCTTTGGTTCAGGCTGGAATGGATTAAACAACTTTAAATATCTATTCGGTACAAGTGCAGCATGGACAATTACACGTAACACAATAGGTTATAATCTTATTTTCATTCTGATTGGTTTAACGTTACCCGTTACTATTGCAATTGGTTTGAATGAGTTAAGAAATAAAAAAGGAGCTAAAATTTATCAAAGTTTATTCTTTATTCCTTATTTCTTGTCATGGATTGTAATTAGTTATTTAGCATGGGGATTCTTAAGTAATGAATACGGTGTAATTAATAGGTTTCTTCAATGGATGGGGAAAGAACGTGTACAATGGTTTACAGCTCCTGAGTATTGGCCCTATATCCTTGTGATTGTTAATACATGGAAATGGACAGGATACGATACGATTGTTTACCTTGCAGCCGTAGTAGGTGTTAATAAAGAGTTATTTGAGGCAGCTGCAGTAGATGGCGCTTCGCGTATACAACAAATTTGGCATATTACAATACCAAGTTTGATACCACTTGCTATTGTTTTGGTTCTTATTCGTTTAGGAAGAATGTTCTATACAGATATGGGATTATTCTTTACTGTTCCTCGAAATACAGGAACATTGCACCCTGTAACGAATACCATCGATACTTATGTGTACCGGGCATTCGTTATGACAGGAGATGTAGGATTAGCTTCTGCAGCAGGTTTTTATCAGGCTGTATTAGGGCTTGTAGTTATTCTTACATTTAATGCTATTGTAAGAAAATATGACAAAGACAGTGCAATGATCTAAGAAGGAGGAGAGCAAATGGCTAAACAGAATGTACCAACAGAAGCAGGCATTCAAATCTCAAAAACAGCTAATGCTATTTGGAATGTCATCTTCTTTATAACAGCTATAATGTGTGTATATCCTCTACTTCTTGTGTTTGCTGTTTCTTTTACAGACGAAACACAAATTGCTATGGCAGGATATACCATATTCCCAGAGAAAATAAGCTTTGCAGCTTATACATTTATTGGAAAAAATATGTTAGCAATTACGAGAGCTTATGGTATTACCATTATTGTTACCTTAATAGGTAGTTTACTCGGATTACTTATTATGGCACTGTATGCTTATCCTCTTTCAAGAGATGATTTTAAGTATAAAGGAATCTTTAACTTTATTGCCGTTGTAACAATGATGTTTTCAGGTGGACTTGTTCCAATTTATATGGTTTATGTAAGAATTTTAGGTTTAAAAGATAATATATTGGCACTTGTTTTAACAGGTTTGTTTAGTGCTTATTATGTTATGATTATTCGTACTTTCTATAGGCAAAATGTTTCTAAGTCTTTGATTGAAGCAGCACAAATTGATGGAGCAGGGGAGTTTAAAATTTTCTTCCAGATTGTCTTGCCTCTCGCAAAACCTGCTTTAGCAACTGTACTTATGTTTAGTATGTTAGTTTATTGGAATGACTGGTATAGCCCACTTCTTTATATTACAAAGATGGAACTCTATAACTTACAATATTTGATGTATCAGGTTCAAGCGAAAATTGCGAATCTGACGCGTATTGCAAATAGTGCAGAGGCTGTTAAGGACATTCCTTCAGAAGCCGCCAGAATGGCGATGGCTATTGTTGCTATTGGACCTATTATTCTTTGTTATCCTTTCTTCCAACGTTATTTCGAAAAGGGAATTACGTTAGGTGGGGTAAAAGAATAAAGGTTTGATATAAAACTATTTAATTTAAATTTATAGTTAAACTAGGAGGAGATTGTATGAAGTTAATGAAAAAGGGGTTAGTAGCTGGGTTAACAACAATCTGTGCAATGAGTATGTTACTTTCAGGTTGTGGCGCTAAGAAAGATGATACAGCACCAGCAGCAACTGCAGACACAAAAGTAGAAACACCAGCAACAGAAGCACCAGCAACAGAAGCACCAGCAACTGATGCTGTAGATACTTCTAAACAAGTAGAACTTACATGGTATTTTATTGGTAATGGTCCTCAAGAGGATGTGGGCAAAGTTGAAGAAGCAGTTAACAAATATCTTGCTGATAATACTAGCCTTAATGCAACCATTAAATTAAACTGCTTTGACTGGGGTTCATATCCAGACAAATTACAAGCTATGATTGCTTCTGGTG
>JAEYNQ010000137.1 GCA_023412455.1 Bacillota bacterium | reverse complement strand
AATAAAAGGGAATTCTTTAGCATTATTGCCTTTAGGGGTTTTCTTGATTTTATTTGTGGGAACAGGTATCGTAACAGGAGATTTTTATAAAATGCCAGTGTTAGTGGCTTTTACAGTTGCAGCAGCTATGGCTTTTATGTTTAATGGTAAAAAGAGTCTAGATGATAAGATTAACATATTTTGTGAAGGAGCTGGGGATAGTAATATCATTCTAATGTGTATGATTTTTCTATTAGCAGGTGCTTTCTCCAATGTGGCCAAGGCCATGGGAGGTGTAGAAGCTACTGTTAACCTCAGTCTTTCTTTGGTGCCTTCTCGCTTTTTAGTAGGTGGCTTATTTCTGATTGCCTGTTTTATATCCCTTTCTATGGGAACTTCTGTTGGAACCATTACAGCATTAGCACCTATAGGTGTAGGGATTGCTCAAGCAGCGGGGATTTCCTTGCCACTTGTATTAGGGGCCATTGTAGGTGGGGGGATGTTTGGTGATAACCTATCTATGATTTCTGACACTACCATTACAGCTGTAAGGACGCAAGGCTGTGAACTAAAGGATAAATTTAATGTGAACTTCTTAATTGTTTTACCAGCGGCACTTATTACCCTTGTAATTCTTATTATGCTTACATGGGGTTATGAGGGGACTCCTAAAACCTATAGTTATGAACTTATTAAGGTTATACCTTATTTAGTTATTTTAATAGGCGCTTTAGCAGGCTTAAATGTATTTGTTTTATTAGGGGGTGGAACCCTCTTTGCTGGAATGATTGGTGTGTTTACTGGCAGCTTTACTTCTTTTGAAGGAATAGAGGCAGCAGCTACAGGGATGATGGGTATGTCTGAGATTGCCCTTTTATCCATTATTATTGGAGGAACCTTAGCTCTTATTAAGCAAAATGGAGGGATTGACTTTATCCTTCAGTTTATAACAAGTCGTATTCGAACGAAAAAGGGAGCAGAGTTTGGTATTGCTGCCCTTGTAAGTGCTGTAGACTTATGTACAGCGAATAATACTATTGCCATTGTAATGACAGGACCACTGGCTAAAGATATTTCAGAAAAATACGAGATAGATCCTAGAAGGTCAGCCAGTATACTAGATATTTTTTCAGCTTGCTGTCAAGGACTGGTTCCTTATGGGGCACAGCTTTTAGCTGCAGCAGGTTTAGCAGCTATTTCTCCTTTAGAAATTATGAAGTATTTACATTATCCTATTCTAATGGGTATCTGTGGCATCCTTGCCATTGCCATTGGTTTTCCTAAGTTAAAAACACAGGATAAATAAGTAAATAGGATAAAAAAGATTGATGCAAAAGGGCATCAATCTTTTTTTGCCATGCGTAGCTTGATAAGGTTCAGCGTAAATGATATGATTTGGATAGAAAATGTTACAGAAGAATTTTATAATGAGGAAGAAAGATCTTTAAAAGGGTATTCTTAGTCTTAGAGATAGGAGACAGCTATGAAAACGTCAGATTTTTATTTTGCTTTACCAGAAGAGCTCATTGCTCAAGTGCCATTAAAGGACCGTACCACTTCTCGGTTAATGGTATTAGACAAAATCACAGGTGAGATAGAGCATAAGCATTTTTATGATATTGTAGATTACTTAAGAGAAGGGGATTGCTTAGTTTTAAATAATACCAAGGTTATTCCTGCTCGTCTATTTGGCTCACGCAAAGGGTCAGGCGGCAAGGTGGAGCTTTTATTACTCACAAGAAAATCAGAAAAGACATGGGAGGTTCTGGTTAAGCCAGGTCGTAAAGCCCGAATTGGTGAAGAGATTGAATTTGGAGAAGGGCTTCTAACAGCTACCGTTGTAGACATTATTGAAGATGGTAACCGTATTGTAGAATTTAACTATGAAGGTATTTTTGAAGAGGTTTTAGACCAATTAGGTGAGATGCCACTACCACCTTATATTCATGAAAAATTGGAGGATAAGGACCGCTATCAAACGGTTTATGCCAAATATGAAGGAAGTGCGGCTGCTCCTACAGCAGGTCTTCACTTTACCCAGGAACTTCTAGAAAAAATAAAGGAAAAGGGTGTGGAGATTGCCTATGTGACCTTGCATGTGGGCTTAGGAACCTTTAGACCAGTTAAGGTAGAGGATGTATTAAAGCATGAAATGCATTCAGAGTATTATAGTATTACAGAAGAAGATGCTAAGCGCATTAATTCCATTAAACAAAAAGGTGGACGTATTATCTCTGTAGGGACAACCAGTACAAGGACTTTAGAGTCTAATGCAGATGAAAAAGGAAATATTAAGGCAGGAAGTGGCTGGACGAATATCTTTATTTATCCAGGGTATGCCTTTAAATGTATAGATGGTCTTATTACCAACTTTCATTTGCCAGAATCAACCCTTATTATGCTTGTGAGTGCTTTAGCAGGGAAAGAGCATGTTTTACATGCCTATAATGAAGCGGTTAAAGCCCAGTATCGCTTTTTTAGCTTTGGTGACGCCATGTTCGTAAAATGACTAACTTTTACTTGATGTTAGAATAAAAAATAGAGTAAGGAACCTACAAACTGAAAGAGAAGGTATTACAAAGGAACGGGGAGATAAAATGAAGCTGCATTTAAAAGAAGAACATCGTGTAGAATTTGGAGAAATAGATTTTAAAGAAAAACTTACCCTGAATGGGATTGTCTACTATATGCAACAAGTAGCAGCTAATCATGCCATTAAGTTAGGCATTAGCTATTACAAAAGTGAAGATAAGACGCCCTACTATTGGGTTATTTCAAGAGTAAAATTTATTATAGACGTCTATCCTAAGTGGCAGGATATTGTCAATATTGAGACCTATCCAGGTGGCCATAATAAGCTTTTTGCTGTCAGGCTCTTTGAGCTAACCAATGAAAAGGGAGAAAAAATAGGCCATATTATAGGCGATTATATTTTGATGGATGCCCGTACCAATCGCCCGGTTAAAATTAAAGGAGCAGAGGCACCTTTAAATATTTTAGACTTTCCTTATGAAGGAGAAGTATTAGAAAAACTAAGTGTACCTACGCAAGTTGCCGGAGAGGAAATGCGTAAGGTACGCTACTCAGAAATGGATGTTAATCAGCATATGAATAATGCCCAACACGTAAGGTGGACAGTAGATATGCTTCCTTTAGAGACTTTTGAAACAAAGGAAATAGCCACCCTTCAAATTAACTATACAACAGGCATTACTTATGGAACAAAAGTATGGATGAGGAGAGGCTATGATGAACAAGGAGATCCCCTTGTTTGGGCTACCAATGAAGAGGGGACAGTTCAGTACTTTATTGCACGCATTACCTTGAGAGATTTATAAGAAGAAAATAGATAAAAATAGCTCTTTAGGATAGAGACATATCCAAAAGAGCTAAATTTTTATAAGCTTCTAGGGCAAGGCAGTAGGTGAGCTTTTGAGTGGAGAGATTATAGATGCAGAGATAATTTTTATAAAGAGGATGATGGCTATCATAATAAAGGATATAGAGGTTTTGCCCCTTTAAAACGCCTCGTATAAGTTCCACATGGGAGTTGGGAAGAGGTAAGCTTTTAGGTTTAGAAATAGAAGCTCCCCTCTCTAAAAGACTATAGGTGAGGAGGTCGCGATTAAGACAAAGAGCTATAGTAGTGGAAGCATCATTGAAAACAAATTGGGGACTAAAAGCAAGGGGGATATGGGAAAGGCTTTTCGTTTTACTGTCAAAGTATAACAGTCCTTTTTCCTCCACATATAAGGCATCACCCTCCTTGGTTAATCCATAATTTTGATGATTAATAGCCCGTGTAGAGGTTTCAAAATGATAACCGCTTAAGATGTTTAAATGCTCTTTAGCTACTTCATAAACTATGGAGGCATAAGCATTCACTTCACCACCAAGCAAGACATAACTATTTTCAAGAGGCTGGATATGAGAAACATACATAGGTCCCAAGTTTTCTTGAGGTGCATAACAAAGAGGAACCAGTTTTTGAGACTTTTTCTGAAAAACATAAATGTTTTCTAAGCCTCCTGTAAAGCAAAGAATAACCCTTTCTGAGTCTTCGTAATAATTATAAAAATTAGTAAAAGCAGAAAGTCTGTGGGCTTTACGATAGCTATTGACTTTTTTTAAATAGCCATCATGTAGAGCAGAGGGTAAAAAGCCTTCTCCGTAGCTGGTATAGGACGTAGAGGTAGAAGTCAGTTTTTCACCATTCAATGGAAAGGCCCGAATCCTTTCTAAGGCTATATCACTATAGATAAGCGTAAGACCCGTTAACTCTTGAGGTTGTAGGGTAGAAAGTAAGAGGGTGGAAACAGGAGGAGAGCCACTTAAAAAAAGCCTAGTCCCACCTAATACTGAGAAAAAACATAAAAAAGCTATAAATAAAGCTTTCATTTTCATATTACCAGTCCTTCTGAGGATTAAATCCTATGATTTGCAGTGTTTCAAGGTAAGGACTACTTGCAATATTTTGAGGAGTAACAAAATAGCCCTTATTAGCATCTAAGTCAAGCCCCAAGCTATAATAGAAGGCTTGCCAGATAAGGAGGGAGCATTGGGTATAAGCTAAATTCTCTCCTTGGTCTTTAGTAGCTAGAATTTTATAAGGCAATCCGTTGAGATGGCCTAGGGCATAATCAACCACAAGCTGCTGCTCAGCTTGGCTTATACCTTTGACACGTAAAAGCTTAAAAGTAGGATAATAATGCCATCTACTGGCATCATTCTCAGAGCTTACCGTTCCAGGACTAAAGGCTTCCAGGGTTTTACCTCGTTTTTTGTCCACAACAATACCACCATGGCCATGCCGCCAGCCTAAGGTATAGGTGGATTTAGTGAGAAAAATATCACCGTTTTGGTAGGGTGCAATATCAAAATGAGGCCATGCAGTGCCTTCTAAAGAGGGGAGATAATCCTCCCTTGTTAAAAGATTAAGAGGGCGCGTACCTAAAGTCACTTTCTTTAAAAAGTTTTGTTGGAAATGAAGGAGTCTTTCAGCAAAATGAGGTTGCTTCTTTAGCTCCTCCACAATAGGAGCAGCTAATCCGGTTTGTTCATAGATAAGAGCATAATCCGTTGCATCCCAAGCTGTCTTTGAGAAAAGAGGAGAAAGGTCTTGCTTAGGTACAGTAGGAATAAAATAGCCATCTCTATGCATTCCCCAAGTAATGGCCAAATATAGGATAAAAAGGACTATAAAAATACCATAGATTTTATGTTTTAGGAAAAAGGTTGGAATAGGGCCCATAAAGCTATCCTTTCTAAGATAAGATTAGTCAGAAACAATAGTAACATAATGACTTATAAAAGATATGCTAGAAGCTGACGAAATAATAAAGAAGAAGTAGTACTTATAGGAAGTATTTGGTATACTTTATGTATACATAAAGGCTACTTGGGAGGAGGGAGGAAGAGGATGAAGATATTAATTGATGCAGATGGTTGTCCTGTAGTAGAATTAACATTGCAAATTGCCAGGCGATTTAATATAGAGGTGTGTATTCTATGTGATACCTCTCATCGTATAGAAAGAGAAGGAGCGGAAACCATTACTGTTTCAAAAGGGGCAGATGCTGTAGATTTTGTGCTTATTAATAAAGTAGAGCCAGGGGATATTGTTGTCACACAAGATTATGGCTTAGCAGCTATGGTCCTTTC
>JAEYNQ010000059.1 GCA_023412455.1 Bacillota bacterium | reverse complement strand
TGATTTTATGATTTATCATCAATTTAGTTAAAACGTAGCGTTTTTTGATTTATTAATGGTATTTGCTGATTTGGCGTTTTTTCCTCCTTCCAATTATACAAAATTTTTATTTTGTATAATTAGCTTTGAAATTTTGGCTTCCCTCCATAGACAAATCTTCTTAGTGATGACCGCAGCTACAGCCATTTTCACCATGATTGTGGGAATGTTCATGTCCGGAACATCCAGAATCAGTTGACTTTAACTCACCATTTAAATACAAATCTAAAATTTCATCAATATTTCCGCTTGCTCCGGTTATAATTTCTATATTATTTGAAATAAGATTTTGCTTTGCACCGTCTCCCATACCACCAGCAATAACAACATTTACTCCTTGTTCAGCAAGAAAGCCTGGTAAAAGACCGTGCTGGTTTCCTAAAGTACTAATTATAGTTTTGGATTGAACCTTAGAGTTAAATATTTCAGCTATCGTAAACTGTTCGCATTTTCCAAAATGTGAAGAAACATTGGAACCTTCTGTTGGAATTGCTATTTTCTTTGTCATTATCTCGTTTTCAGTCCTAATAAAGCTACGCTCTATATATGAGGTTGCTTCAGATAAATAATCTTTATTAATTGTCTCTATCAGACCTTTATCACATAATTCTGAGATTTCTGGATCAATAGGCATTCTTCCAAGAACTTTTAGACCTAGTTCCTCCGCTGTTTTATCTAGCTTACTTTCTCCAAAAATCCTAATTTCTTTGCTACAATCAGGACACTTTAAATAGCTCATATTTTCAACTATCCCTATTATAGGTATATTCATTTGTTTAGCCATATTGTAGGCCTTTTTAACTATCATTGATACAAGATCCTGTGGTGTAGTTACTATTACTATTCCGTCCAATGGAATTGACTGAAAAACTGTTAAAGGAACATCACCTGTTCCAGGAGGCATATCTAGAAATAAAAAATCCAACTCACCCCAAATAACATCGGTCCAAAATTGCTTTACAACTCCTGCAATCATTGGTCCTCTCCAAATTACTGGATTATCAGCATTATCAAGTAATAGATTGAGTGACATTATGCTAATCCCATTTTTTGACTCTTGAGGTATAATGCCTAACTCACTTCCTTGGGCCTTGTTATTAACACCGAATACTTTTGGAATAGATGGTCCAGTAATGTCAGCGTCTAGAATGCCAGTCTTATACCCTTTCCTTTGCATCATTACAGCTAACATTGAAGTTACGAGAGATTTGCAACGCCACCTTTACCGCTCACTACACCAATTACCCTTCTTACTGTATTTAGTTGGTGTGTCTTTTCAATAAAGCTTTTTGGCTGATTACCACAACTAGCTGATGGGCAAGCTGATGTTCCGCAACTTTCACTCCCACAACCATCCCTTTCACAGTTACAATCATTTTCTTTTATTTTCTTCACCTCTATTATTTATTATTTCTTGCAATCATCACAACCATCACAGTTCTTACTCATGCAATTACACTTGCCATTATGGCGTTTGCAGCATTGTTTACCCTGCGCTAGTTCATAGCAACCACCATGAATCTTTATGGTTTTGCCGTGTATTAGTGCATCAGCAATCTTTTTTCTTGCTGATGTTACTATTCTCTGAAATGTTCCCCTCGATACATTCATACTTTTTGCAGCTGTATCCTGATCAACCTCTAAAAAATCTGAAAGTCTTAGAGCCTCAATTTCTTCAATTTCTAAAATTACTTCATCCTCATTGAGCAATTGAGGATAAAAGCACGAGTTATTAGGAACAAACCCAATCATCCTACATTTTCTAGGCCTAGGCATAAGGTATCTCCATATAGTTTAATAATATTATGTGCATATGCACAAAAATAATGTTACTCCTTCTCTAAACTACCGTCAATAGTTAATTTATAAATATTTTGTGCATATGGTAAAAATTTTCCTATGTTTTATTCGCTATCTCAGTTATTCTTCACTTCATAACTTCCAACCATTTTAAACAATGAATCATTGATCTTAGAAACCTTGTCCTCATTAGTAAGAACAACTAAATAGTCCCCAGCTGATAATTGTGTATCACCTTTTGGAATAATCTCATGTTCTCCCCTTCTTACTGCCACTAGAAGACAGTGGGACGGCCATTTAATGTCTTTTATCTCTTTTCCATCAATAATTGAACCCATACAAATTGAAAATTCTAATAAAGACTTGTTCTTTTTATTGCCAATAGAGCAATTATCACCTTGTTTTTGTAAAATTCTATCTAGTAAAGATTCATATATTGGCTTTGAGCCTAATAAATCTGCTACCAGATATGCAATAACCGAAACAATTGCTAGGGATAGCAAATGATTAAAGGAGCCTGTCATCTCTGTGATTAATATTATTCCAGTTATGGGTGCGCGGACAACTGCAGTAAAATAACCTGCCATGGCAAAAATAATAAAACTGTTTATATAAACAGCATCTAAATTGAATATGTGTATTATCAAATAACCATAGATACATCCTATTAGTGCTCCTATTGAAAGTAGTGGAAGAAAAATCCCTCCTGGTGCACCAGAACCATAGCTAAGCATTGTAAATAAGAACTTAACTATTAATACTAATAAAAGAAATGTTAATGGCAGGTTATTTGTTGTCAGAAGTGACAGTATAAGCTCATGCCCTCCCCCTAATACCTGAGGTAGGACAAATCCCAAGCACACTGATACTAATAAAGGTAACAGTATCCAATAGGATTTTGGAATAAATTTAATTTTAGAATATAAAATCTGAGTTTTAAGAATTGATTTGTTAAACAATACACCTAGAACCCCAATAATTACTCCTAATACAATTATAAATATGTAAGATTTAAGTGGCAGAGGGCTCAAGCCATTAAAATTTAAAACTGGTTTCAAGCCAAAAAATCCACTTGATACAAAGTCTGCAGATAATGCTGCAGCTAGCGAAGATAATAAGACCAAAGGAGAAAAGTTTTTATGAACCTCCTCTAATGCGAACATAACACCAGCTAATGGAGCATTAAATGCAGCTGCTAAACCAGCACTGGCACCACTAGTTATAAGAAATTTCTCTTCAAGCTTAACTCTTTTAAAAATCTTACTAAAACCTTGTCCAACTGCTGCCCCTAATTGTACAGAAGGTCCCTCTCTTCCAAGGGACAGTCCAGAGCCAATTGCTAGTACGCCACCAAAAAATTTTCCTAGAATGACTTTCCACCATGTCATTTTTAATTTTCTTAAGAGTACACCCTCAACCTGAGGAATACCACTACCACTTACCATTGGTTCAGTTTTTGTAATGATACCAACAACAATTCCTATTAAAAGAATTACTCCTACCCATACTGGTGTAAGATATGGTCTTTGAGTTAAGATTTCGTAAATTTTATGTAATAGTACCATTGCTTTTTCAAGAGCAAATCTATATAAAACAATTAGAAGACCTGCAAATATTCCAACACCAATTGCCTCAAACACAAGTTTCAATCTAAAGCTATGCCAGTGGAATAAAGTATTAAATGTATTATTTCTATTTTCAGACATATAAAGCCCCCATTATATAAGTTCATATCTATAAAACTAACATTAGAAAGAACATTTTCCAATGAAAGTTTGCAAGCCACTGCTACCCTCTTTCATTCAAGCTTAATATTATTAATAACTTATCAATTATAAATCAAAATCTATTATGTTTCAAACTTTCTACAGCTACAACAAAAAAAGAAACTTTTTATTATGTGTCCCAAATGAGATAGGTTATATTCTATTATTTATGTTGTTTTGACGTTTACTAATTACAAACCATGTCAATAACTTAATATGGTAAGGAGTGATCTTAAAATGTTACAGGACATATTTAGTTCATGTATTAGAACTGTATTTGCATTTATTCTTGCTTTATTTTTAACACGATTCATGGGACGAAAGGCTATTTCTCAGATGACCTTTTTTGACTTTGTTGTAGCTATAACTCTTGGTTCAGTAACTGCTACTATAGGTATTAGTTCACCTACATCTATTTATTCTCCTACTACAACACTTATTGTTCTTGCCTTACTTACTGTACTCGTTGATTTTATACACATAAAGAGTGTGAAATTCAGAAAGTTAGTTGAATCCGAACCGGTTGTTTTAATTGCAAACGGATTAATTATCAATAAAAATATGAAAAGGTTAAGAACCAGTCTTG
>JAEYNQ010000053.1 GCA_023412455.1 Bacillota bacterium | reverse complement strand
TAAAGAATAAAAACTCATTCCAAGGCCCTCACCACCACATAACCATGTCACAAGAAAGAGTGAGCCCAAATAAAAGACAGGAATATGCCATCTAATCACACCTCGAATAAGTAAATAAGCTGCACCTAGTAATAAGGCTAAAGCAGAAATTTCACCTATACATCCACCCTTGTTACCTAAAAAGACATCTAAAAAGGATGGAAGTTCTATAAGTAGGCCTTCTTTCATGAGAGCAAGTGGTGTAGCCGTCGTACCAGCATCCACGCCAGTTATTCCCATAGGGGCTGTAAAAGTTGTTACAGCTTGAGGATAGGCAGCTAATAAAAAGGCTCTTGCTACAAGAGCTGGATTAATAAAATTTTGTCCTAACCCACCAAAAATTTGCTTAGCCAGTATAATAGCTACTAAGCTTCCTACTATGACTACAAAAAAAGGAACGGTAGAGGGTAGGTTAAAAGCTAATAATAAGCCCGTTACTACTGCACTTAAATCTTTTATAGTTACTTCTTTCTTAAATATTTTTTGCCAAATCCATTCCCAACCTACACAACTAACCACACTAAGTAATGTCACCCAAAGAGCACGTAAGCCAAAGAAAAAAATACCTGCCAAAAGAGCTGGTGTTAAAGCAATAATAACATCTCGCATAATGCTTTGAGTGGTATGACTTGCCCGTGCATGAGGGGACGAAGAAACTGTTAATATTTTTTCCATCTTCTTATTCTCCTTTTGTCTTATTTCTTATTACGTAATTGGGCTTTTGCCGTACGAATACTTTGAACCAGCTCCCGTTTAGCTGGACAAATATAGGAACAACAACCACATTCAATACAATCCATGCCATAATGATTTACAAAGGTATCTAATCTTCCATGTAGCGCTGAAAGATGTAATGTATTAGGCACTAACTCCATAGGACAAACTTCTACACATTTTCCACAACGAATGCAATTAGAAGCTGCTTGTGATTTTACTTCCTCTTCTGTAAAGCACAAAATAGCAGAAGTTCCTTTAACCACGGGTACATCCACATGGGATATGGCTACTCCCATCATAGGGCCACCTGATATGATTTTTACAGTTTTTTCTTCATCCCACTTAGCATATTCTAAAAGCTCTCTATATGAAGTTCCTATTCTTACTTTCAGATTACAAGGGTTCTTCACCCCACTTCCTGACACTGTCACAATGCGACGCATAATAGGTCTTCCCTTTGTTACTGCTCGCCAAATGGCTACTGTTGAGTCAATATTATGTACCATACAACCTACTTCGATAGGTAACTTACCACTTGGGACCTCTCTACCTGTTAATGCAAAAATCAAATGTTTTTCGGAACCTTGAGGGTATTTCGTTTGAAGTTTAGCCACTTCAATTCGCTCTGCCCTCTGGGCTAGACGTGTTAAATTTTCAATAGCATTTAACTTATTATCCTCAATACCAATAATCGCCTTTGCTTTTGGAAAAACATGAAGTAAAATTTCAAGTCCTGCAATAATACGTTCACCTTCTTCTAACATCACCCGGTGATCAGAAGTTAAATACGGTTCACATTCGGCACCATTAATCAGGATATACTCCAGCTCTTTACCTTCTGGGACATTTAGTTTGATATGCGTAGGAAAGCTAGCTCCTCCCATTCCAACCAATCCAGCTTCCTTGACAATCTCAATTAATTCTTTTTGTCCTAATGTATTTATGGCTGGCGCCTTGTAATTTTTTAAAGTATCTACCTCAGCATAAAGGAAATCATTTTCAATAATGACACAGTTCTCTTTTACCCCTCTAAATGTTACTCTTT
This sequence comes from Bacillota bacterium, assembly GCA_023412455.1. Classification (GTDB taxonomy): domain Bacteria; phylum Bacillota; class Clostridia; order Lachnospirales; family Cellulosilyticaceae; genus Sporanaerobium. The sequence continues at coordinate 7,359 of JAEYNQ010000053.1, read as the reverse complement.
CTTCAACAGCCTTTACAGTCCCTGATACACTGGCATGAATAGGGGCTGCTACAGAGCTTGTCACTTCACCAATCTTTTGTCCTAAATAAACATAGTCACCTTTTTTTACCAGTGGCGTACAAGGAGCACCAATATGTTGAGCCATTGGATAAACCAGATCACCCTGTGGAGTTAAGATACAGATTGCTTTTTGCTCAGTAGTATCCTTGTGATAATTTGGATGAATTCCTTTCTTAAAGCTAAAACTTTTCATTTTCTTCCCCCTTTCAAGTATTTATACTATTGATGATATTTATACAGTTATTTACAAATCATGTCAATTATAGCACGATTAAATCATTTAAACTAGAGTAATTAAAAATCCTATCTTAGAAATATTTTACTCTTTTTTTATCTCGTTCTTAGTATAAAGTTGCTCTCTATTCTCCTCTATATAGCACTGTAACCATTGAATAACTTCTATGTTTTCAATAGGTACCCCTTCTAATATTTCCTTTATTTGAAGAGTATCTAACTGAAAGCACTTGCTATTATAGATATGCGTATAAGTATAATAGATATCTGGCTTAGCCATAATAACAGTTCCCAAAGTACTACCTATATTGCCTAGTGGTAATCTATCAATGTGATTATAGCGCATGGAAGCTTCTATGCGCGTCCCTTTTCCTAGTTCACTTTCTATTTTTAACTGACCTTCACATTCATCACAGAGTTGTTTAAAAAAAGGAAGTCCTAAGCCTACCTTTCGTAACGTACGTGTCGTTACATAAGGATTGGTCACTTGCTTGCACATTTCCTGACTCATGCCTTTACCATTGTCCTCAATAATTATAGTCAAGGTATTTTCTAGGATTTGCTCATTAACTTCTAGATGGATATGGGTGGCTTCAGCCTTAATACTATTTTGCATAATATCTAAAATATGAAGGGATAATTCTCTCATAATAACCTCCTTTATTTAACAAAAAAAGAATTAAGAAGATTCTTAATTCTTTTTCGTTGTTATTTATTTCACTAATACACGTACTTTGATAATATGATCGATGGCTTCAATAGCTTTTACATTACTTTCTGAAACAGAGGTATCCGTATCAATAAGCGTATAAGCAAAATCACCTCGACTACGATTACTCATATCTTGAATGTTAATTCCCTCTTCAGAAATAATAGCAGTTATTTTTCCTAAAATAGTTGGGGCATTTTTATGTATAATAGCTAAGCGACATTTTGTTCCCCATAGCATCGTACATTCAGGGTAGTTAACTGAATTAACAATATTACCATTTTCTAGATAGTCTTTCACTTGTTGAACAGCCATAATTGCACAGTTTTCTTCTGATTCTGGTGTAGATGCTCCAAGATGAGGAATGGTTAAAATTTGTGGATGACCCATCACTTCTTCTACTGGAAAATCTGTTACATATGTGGCTACAATACCTTCCTCAATGGCCTTTAACAAATCCGTATTATTAACTAAAGTATCTCTTGAGAAGTTTAAAAGTCTTACGCCTGGTTTCATCTTACTAAAAGCTTCTGTATTAAACATATGCTTAGTTGATTCTACAAGTGGTACATGAACTGAGATATAATCTGCTTCTGATAAAACTTCATCAAGAGAAACTGCATGACGGATATGACGGGACAAGCCCCATGCTGCATTAATGGAAATATAAGGGTCATATCCAATAACTTCCATACCTAATGCTTGTGCACTATTAGCCACCATAACACCAATAGCGCCTAGTCCAATAACGCCTAACTTCTTCCCTAAAATTTCTGGTCCTACAAAAGCACCTTTTCCTTTTTCAACAGTTTTAGCCACATCTGTCTCTAAGGTTTTAGCCCAATTAATACCGTCTACTACTTTACGAGAAGCCAGTAATAAGCCCGCAATCACTAATTCCTTTACTGCATTGGCATTGGCACCAGGTGTATTAAAAACAACAATCCCCTTTTTGGCATATTCCTCAATAGGAATATTGTTAACACCTGCTCCTGCTCGAGCAATAGCCTTTACTGTATCAGGTAAAGTCATGTCATGCATTTTTGCGCTACGTACTAAGATAGCCTCTGCTCCTTCTAAATCATCTTGAATCGTATAATTATCCCCAAATAAGGCAAGCCCTGTTTTTGATATTTTATTAAGGGTTTGTACTGTATACATACTCACTCCTCCTAGTTTTCCATTTCAAATTTTTTCATGAATTCAACTAACTTTTGGATACCTTCTACTGGCATGGCATTGTAAATACTTGCGCGCATACCTCCAACACTACGGTGTCCTTTTAAATTAACAAAGCCTGCTGCTGTAGCTTCTTTAACAAACTTAGCATCTAATTCCTCATTACCTGTTACAAAGGTAACATTCATCATGGAGCGATCCTCTTTCACTGCTGTACCTTTGAAAAGCTTCGATTCATCTAAGAAATCATAAAGAATAGCTGCTTTCTCACGATTAATCTTTTCAAGTGCTTCTACTCCACCTTTTTCTTCAATCCACTCAAACATTAATTTTAACATGTAAATGCCATAGGTAGGTGGTGTATTATACATAGAATCATTATCTGCCATAACTTTATAGTCCAACATAGTAGGTATGTTTTCTTTTGCAAAGCCCAATAAATCATTACGGATAATAACAAGTGTTACTCCCGCTGGTCCAAGGTTCTTTTGAGCCCCAGCAAAAATTAGACCAAACTTTGAAACATCTACCTTTTCTGAAAGAATGCAAGAAGACATATCCGCTACAAGAGGTACATCTCCTGTATCTGGAAATTCATTGAATTTCGTTCCATAAATTGTATTGTTAGCACAAATATAGAAGTAATCTGCTTCTGGATCTACATCTTCTTTTTTTACTTTTGGAATGTGTGTATAGGTATCTGCTTTTGAAGAAGCTACGGTTCTAATTTCACCAAACTTTTTAGCTTCTTTCAAAGCTTTAGAGGCAAATTGTCCTGTCTCCATGTAGTCAGCTTTATTAGACTTTCTAAATAAGTTTAATGGAACCATAGCAAATTGAAGCGACGCACCACCTTGTAAAAATAATACTGTATAATTATCTGGAATTCCCATAATTTTGCGGAGTCTTGCTTCTGCTTCTCCTATAATCGCTTCATAAGGTTTGGAACGGTGACTCATCTCCATTACACTCATTCCACTCGTTCCATACTCAACGAGTTCCTTTTGCGCTTTTTCCAATACTTCAAGTGGTAATACGCCTGGCCCTGCTGAAAAATTAAATACTCGCATTTTATACCCTCCTATTTAGAAATCACCCTGACACTTTATGTGCCATTATCTTTAAAATTATAGTTAATTTTTAGGTTTTAGTCAATATTAGTTGAATATTTTGTATTTTTTTTAACTTAATGTAGCCACCATCACGGCTTTAATCGTATGCATACGATTCTCTGCCTCATCAAAAACAACAGAATAAGGGGCTTCAAATACCTCCTCAGTCACTTCATTACCTTTTACAGCTGGTAGACAGTGCATGAAGATTACTTGCTTATTGTGGGCCTTAGCTATCAGTTCTTTATTGACTTGATAGGGTTTAAGGAGGTTAACTCGCTCTTTCGCCTTATCTTCTTCTCCCATAGAGCACCAGACATCGGTATAAATAACATCCGCACCCGTTACTTCCTCTATATCTTCTGTAATCGTAACCGTCGCATCTTCCTTATTAGCATATTCTTTGCAAATAGCTACATGCTCTTCTTCTGGCCATAGGGTCTTTGGTGCAATAACGGTTATATGGATCCCCATTTTAGCACAACCAATTAATAAGCTATTGGCCATGTTATTTCGCCCATCCCCCATGTAAACAAATTTTTTGCCCTTTAGTGTTCCTAAATGCTCTCTCATTGTTAGGAGGTCTGCTAAAATTTGAGTAGGATGATATAAATCTGTAAGACCATTATAAACAGGTACACCACTATACTTAGCTAAATCCTCTACTATCTTTTGAGAAAAACCCCGAAATTCAATAGCATCAAATAAACGTCCTAACACCCGCGCCGTATCAGCCACACTTTCTTTGTACCCTAACTGGATATCGTTTTTGCTTAAGTACTCAGGATGCCCGCCTTCATCCACACAAGCTACTGTAAAAGCACAACGTGTACGTGTTGAAGGTTTTTCAAAAATAAGGGCTATATTCTTACCTGCTAAAAGCTCTCCTTTAATCCCCATACGTTTTTTAGCTTTTAACTCTGCTGCTAAATCTAACAAATACGTTATCTCTTGTTTTGAAAAGTCATGTAATGTAAGAAGCGATTTTCCTTTTAATCCAAACATTCTAAGTCCCCCTTGCATATTTATTAAATCTCTGAATATTTATTAATTTATTATACACTATAATATTAATTTTTCAATATTTATTTTAAAATATCCAGTATTTATTTAATAAGGAAATAAAAAACATCTTTTACAAAGTAAATCCTTTTGTAAAAGATGCTTTCTAATCAACTTATTCTTCCCCTTTTAATTTTTTTAATTCTATCTCTGTAAGGGGGCGATATGCTCCTAAAGCTAAATCACTAGGTAAACTAAGGCCTCCCATTTGGACACGCTTTAAGTAAAGAACCTCTTTTCCTATGGCTAAAGCCATACGTTTAACTTGATGAAATTTTCCTTCCTTGATTGTCACATAAACTTCAGATAGAGGTCCTGCTTCAATGATTTCCAAAATGGCTGATTGGAAAACTGTTCCATCCTCTAAAACAATGCCTTCTTTGAAGCGTGTCACGTCTTCTGATGTGACTCTCCCTTGCAATTTGGCATAATAAACCTTATCCACATGCTTTTTGGGTGAGAGTAAAGCATGATTAAGTTGCCCATCATTAGTTAGTACTAAAAGCCCTTCTGTATCCTTATCTAAACGTCCTACTGGACATAGGCCTTTATTTTTATCAATAGGTTCCAAAAGATCTAATACTGTTTCTTGTCTTAAATCTTCCGTAGCTGTAATATAACCGGCAGGTTTATTTAAGATATAATAATAAAATTCTCGATAAAGGACCTCTTCCCCCTGTACAGTAACTTGATCTTTAAGGACTTCCAAACTGTAATCAGCTTTTTTAACTATTTCATCCTTTACCCTAACTTTTCCCTGCTTAATGAGTTTTTGTACTTCACTTCGACTTCCGTAGCCTGTGTGTACTAAAAACCTATCCAATCTCATTTTTTTAGTTTTCATGGCCTTCATCCTTTATCCCATCATACGCCAACTAGGTGGGTATTGATTTTTAAGAAGATTATTTTGTGCTTTAACCCAACCCAGAGGATAACCATCTACCGTTATGACATAATAGCCTTTAGGGACTTCATAAAGCAGTGTCTCTCCTTTTAAATAACGTCTTATCTCCTCATCTCCTGCTTTAAAATCAATGGTATGTTTAAAGCAGGTCTTGTCATACCCTAGTACCATGGCATGAGAAGGCTCAAAACGTTTATTTTTAAGCTCCCCTAACAAAAGCCCATTTCGTAAAACTCTTAGGCCTGTTAAATCAGGACTATCTTCTGGGACAGCATATACTTTGCCTTTAACTTCTAAAACAGGTGTTTCTAAAGAAATCGTAGTTTCTGCTTCAAAAAATGCTGCCATGTCGGGATAATCCTTAATTCGCTTGTTAATAACCAAAGGTTTCTTAGGGAGTTCCTTCTCTCCACCTTTTTGAAGTAAACACACAAAGTGCCCTTCTCCTTCTAAATGATGGGGCCAAAGTCTAAGCGCCTCTTTTAAGGATTCCCTGGCCCCACACCATTCAGGATGAGCCTTTTGAATCCCTCCCTTAGGTGTAAGTGGAACCACCTTATAATCAGGATGTTTTATTAAAAACTCCTCCATCATCCCTTCGTTTTCTTCTGGTGAAAAAGTACATGTTGAATAAAGAATCATCCCTTGTGGCCTTAACATACGGGCAGCATACTCTAAAATCTCCCGTTGTAAACTACTACAATGACCTACACCGTATTTTTCCCAACTTTTAATGGCCTCCTCACTCTTTTTAAACATTCCTTCTCCCGAGCAAGGGGCATCAATTAAAATTTTATCAAAAAAACCTTCTAAATGCTGTGAAAGATGTTCTGGGGTTTCTGCTGTTACAATGGCATTACGAATACCAAAGCTTTCAATATTCCGTAAAAGAGCCATTGCTCGTGTGGCACTAATGTCATTGGAGACAAGAACCCCCTTTTGACCAAGACGGGAGCCTACTTGCGTAGACTTACCTCCAGGTGCGGCACATAAATCCAGTACCCTGTCCCCTTCTTCAATGGGAATATAGGCACCTGGAGCCATGGCACTAGGTTCTTGAATATAATAAAGACCTGCAAAGTAATAGGGATGCTTTGTAGGTTTTTCTTTCGCCTCGTAATAAAAGCCTTGCTCACACCAAGGCACCTTTTTGCGTGTTTCAAAAGGGGTGAGTCTGTCCCATTCCTCATTGGAAATCTTTAAGGGGTTTATACGAAAGCCTCTTGTCTTAGGATGCTGATAAGAGGCTATATAGTCAGGATATTCCTCACCTAATAAGCCCTTCATTTTTGTCTCAAATGCAACTGGTAATTTCATGGCTATTCCTTTCCTTATCTTTGGTTATTTCATCACTTACTATACAAAGTGGTTTAAAATTCAAATAATCTGCAGCTACCAAATGATAAGTTATACCCTCATGTAGGCCCTTTAAAGCTTGTTGCCAAGAAGCCTTATCATGAAGGTGCCCATATACCACTTGTTCTACAGGATACTTTTTTAAAAGGTTAGTAAAGGGAGATTGTTGTTCTCCACCTAAGGTAGGGGGGTAGTGTAACATTACGAGCAGGCGTCTTGCTCCTTGTTTGATGGCAGCATCTAATGAGAGCTGGAGACGTATGTGTTCTCTTTTTAAAATTTTCTCGTCTTCTAGGGCCCTACTTTCATCACCCGCCATCCACCAGCCTCTTGTGCCACAAATTCCCCATTTACCTAGAAGGACGGCATTATTTTGTAGAAAAGAAAGGGTTTGATAGCCTTTACTTTCTAACTTTTTTAAACTTTTCCACCAATAATCGTGGTTTCCCTTTAAACAGATTTTATGACCTGGAAGTGCTTCTAAAAAGGCTAAGTCTTTTTCAGCTTCAGAAAGGCGCATGCCCCAAGACAAGTCACCAGGTAGAAGAACCACATCTTCAGAGGTGATCATTTGTTCCCAAGCCTCTTTCACCTTTTCAGTATGTCTTTCCCACTGGGGCCCAAAAATGTCCATAGGCTTTTGTGAGTCTTGCGCCAGGTGAAGGTCACCAATGGCCCATATTTTCATGTCTTTACTCCTTCTATTTTCTTTACACTATAGCATATTTGTGGGGTATTGGAAA
>JAEYNQ010000044.1 GCA_023412455.1 Bacillota bacterium | reverse complement strand
AATACGATTGAAATTCCTATTTTCTTTAACCCTTTCATCTTAGCCCCCCTACTTTATATTTATACGCTTTACCTTAAGCTTTACTAAGCTGCTTCTTGTATTTACTCCTATAGGTATTACATTATATGTATAACACTCTATATATTATATAACGTAATTATTATTTTTTCAATTCATACTATTCTAATATATTTGATTTATCAAATTAATGTCTTTCTCTCCTATTAACTACCTCTATAAGCTTATGCAAAACTTTGCTCCCTTCATCTTACCAACTCTCACCACTTCCCTCTTTTTACCCATAAACTTAAATTTAAAAAAGGCCCTTCTCACTCCAAGTATGTTCCCTTTTAAATCAACTGATTAGTCTACTTAAAAGAGAAAATACTTGAATGAGTGAGATGGCCTCTTGTCATTTCCTACTTATTCTATTTTAATGGATAGAACCCATTTCTTTTATCATGGCTTCAATCATACGGCTGGCATTTTTAGCTGCTACATTCACAAATTCCTCAAAGTTTACATCCGCACTACTATCTGCCTTATCTGAAATGGCACGAATAATTACAAATGGAATTTGATTGAGGAAGCAAGTATGGGCAATAGCAGCGCCTTCCATTTCTGCACAATAGGCGGTAAAGGTAGTGTAAATATCTTCTTTTACCTTCATGCTTGAAATAAACTGATCCCCACTGGCTACACGTCCTACATAAACCTTATGCTCACCCTTTAACGCTTCAGCTGCCTTTTTAGCACAGTCCACCAATAGCTGGTCTGCTTCAAAATAGGTTTTATTCATACGTGGAATCTCACCTCTAGGATTGCCTACAGCTGAGGCATCCATATCATGTTCTACTGTATCACTGGATACAACAATATCTCCAATGTTAATATCAGGGTAAAGGCCTCCTGCAACACCTGTATTAATAACAGTAGTAACCTCAAATCTATCCACTAATATTTGGGTACACACAGCAGCATTGACTTTACCTATGCCACATCTTACAATGACCACATCTTTCTCATGGATTTTACCTGTATAAAAGTCCATGCCAGCTAGGGTTTGTTTATTAATTCCTTCTACTTTTCTTTTAAGAGAAATAACTTCCTCTTCCATTGCACCTATAATTCCTATCATTTGTATGTCCTCCCAATTGACTTGTCTACTTCTTTATATAGTAATAGATAATCGTTTCTTTTACAACTCCTAACCACTGTTAACGATTATACTTTTGCACCTTACTCTCTAGAATTGGCCTTAGATAATTTCTTACCCGTTCTATGTCTTTTTCTGCATATTGCTCAATAAATTCAAAGTTATCCAAACCTACATCAATAATAAGCTGTAGCCAGTAAAAAATAGTTTGTGGGGAGAGCTTTTGGTCATTATACTTAATGGTAATAACTCCCTCTTCAAAGCTAACTGCCACCTCTTCTATACCTTGTAATAGCCGTATAGCCTCTATTATTTCCTTTTCATACATACGATATTCTGGTGCTAGATCTTCTAGTTTATTAATTCTTATCTTTAAGCTATTGGGTTTGTTCTCGATGACACTTAGCTTAATAAAACTTTTGATCAGTTGCTTCTTTAATCCAAACATAAAATCCCCCCTCTATCTTTATCATATGCTACCACCTGTTAAATAGAGACGTCATTTCCAGCTATTTCTATGGCCTCTTGGCTACTTTTTTTATTTATGCAAATGATATTGCTCTTTAAAAAACGTACTCAGCCTATTAAGAGAGGCAATAAGCACCTCGTTATCATCATTAGACAGCTTAGCCGTCATAGTCTTTACCATATCTTGATGAAATTTTTCATGAATGCGATAGGCCAACTTACCTGTTTTTGAAAGGGCAACATAAACAATGCGTCGGTCTTCTTCTGAACGGGTACGGAGGACATATTCTTTCTTTACTAAGCGATTAATAGCTGTGGTTAGAGTGCCTACTGTCACACCTAACTCACTGGCTACATCCGTCATGGTTTTTTGCCCTAAACCTATAGCCTCTAAAACATGCATTTCCGTAATAGATAAATCTTTAAAGGGGCCACTTTGTAAAGCTGTTTTTTCTATTGTTAATACATCATTAAATAACTCAACGAGTAACTCATTAATGATCTTAATTGATCCTTCCATTTTTTCTTACCTTCCTTAAATTACTTTGACTTTCAAATCTTTATATTAAAAGTCTAAGAGTTTACTCACCACTTGTCAAGTCCTTGTGATTAAAGAGTCTCCTTTTCGTCTATACTTTGATAGGAGGTGTTCCATGCTAAAATTTATAAAGGATTCTTCACCTTATACCATTAAAAGTAAGTTTACTCTTATTTATATCCTCAACTGCACCGATATTCTTTTTACCTTTACACTACTTAAAACAGGTGCTTTTTTTGAAGCCAATGTCTTGATGCAGTCTATCGTTCAAAATGCTCTTCCTAGTATTGCAGTCAAAGTATTTTTTCCTGCTGCCCTCATCTATTTCTTATTTAAGCATCTAGATAGTGGTGATGTTCCTAACTTAAAGTGGTGTAATCTACTAATCTTTATCCTATTAGGCCTCTATGCTCTCGTTAACCTTACGCATCTTTATTATGTCTTTACTCTTTTTTTCTAGACTTCACTTAAAAAGTAGCTAAGACTTATTTGTCCTAGCTACTTTTCTATTGAGATCATTCTAAAATTTTAACTTTCTTATTTTTGTTCACTTAGTCTTAAGGCAGCTCCCACAAAGTCCTTAAAAAGTGGATGAGGTCTATTAGGTCTTGATAAAAATTCTGGATGGAATTGCACCCCTACAAACCATGGATGGTCTTCTAACTCAACAATCTCTACTAAACGGTTATCTGGTGATGTTCCCGTAATCTTAAGTCCTTTTGATGTCAAAAGTTCTCTATAGTGATTATTGTATTCATAGCGATGTCGATGTCTTTCTTGAATCAAATCTTCTTTATAAGCTTCATAGGCTTTTGTTTCTTTTTCTAACTTACAAGGGTAAGCCCCAAGTCTCATGGTTCCACCCATATCTTCTATATCTTTTTGGTCTGGCATAATATCTATAACTGGGTATTTGGTTGTTGGTAAAAGTTCTGAGCTGTGAGCTCCTTGTAGTCCTGCTACATGTCGAGCAAACTCAATAACGGCGCATTGCATTCCTAAGCAAATTCCAAAATAAGGTATATTATTTTCTCTTGCATAACGTACTGCTTGAATCTTACCCTCTATACCTCGGTCCCCAAAACCACCTGGTACTAGGATACCATCTACATCTCTTAATAGCTCATGGACTTTATCAGCTGTTACTGTTTCGGCATTCAGCCAAACGATATCAACTTCTGCCCCATGATAAATACCAGCATGGTGAAGAGATTCTACGATGGATAAGTAAGCATCATGAAGTTCTACATATTTACCTACAAGAGCAATCTTAGTCAGTTTATCTCTATTTCTTTCCTTCTCAATCATTGCTTTCCATTCTGTTAAATCAGGCTCTAGAGCATCCATATGTAGTTTTCTACATACGATTTTAGCAAGTCCTTCTTCTTCTAACATAAGAGGTACTTGATAAAGGGTTTCAGCATCTAAATTTTGAACCACACAATCTTTATCTACATTACAGAATAATGCAATTTTATATTTCATGTCATCAGATATAGGATATTCTGTACGACATACAATAATGTCTGGCTGAATACCAATGGAGCGCAATTCTTTAACAGAGTGTTGCGTAGGTTTTGTTTTCATTTCACCTGATTTACTTAAATAAGGTACGAGCGTTACGTGAATATAAAGGACATTTTCTTTACCTACTTCCGTGGCTACTTGTCTAATGGCTTCTAAGAAAGGTAAGCTTTCGATATCTCCTACAGTCCCACCAATTTCTGTAATAACGATATCTGATGTCTCCCCTGTATTTCCTACACGATACACGCAATCTTTTATCATATTGGTAATATGAGGAATAACCTGTACAGTTGCTCCTAAGTAATCCCCTTTACGTTCTTTATTTAGAACAGACCAATAAATTTTACCTGTTGTCACATTACTGTACTTGTTTAACTTTTCGTCAATAAATCGCTCATAATGTCCTAAGTCTAAGTCCGTTTCAGAACCATCATGGGTAACAAAGACTTCTCCATGTTGGTAAGGGCTCATTGTCCCTGGGTCAATATTAATGTAAGGGTCAAACTTTTGAATCGTAACTTTTTTCCCTCTTGCTTTTAGTAATCTTCCTAAACAAGCAGCTGTAATGCCTTTACCTAAGCCTGAAACAACTCCTCCTGTAACAAAAATGTATTTCGTCGCCATTTTTTTCACCTCAACCCATTTGTTTTATCATTTCTCAATTATTAACCTTTTTATTTTATTATTAAAAGAATCCAGTGTCAAGTGAAGAGAGTAAGTATCATTTCTTGATAGGTTCTGTCTTTCAAAAACTTTTTATGCCTTATGGGTTCACCTAGTAATATGTGGTAGCCGTTTTATTTTTTATAGAGAAATTCCCCTTTTTTACATTGAAAGGGGAATCACTATAGGACTTAAACATTTTCTTTAATGACTTGTAAAACACGGTGAATACTCTTAATTTTTGTAGCTTGTTCCATAGCTTCTCTATATTTTTGCCTATGATTATAAAGTTTATGAATTTCTTCAACCAACCTACTAGGTGACAGTTCTTCTTGTTCAACAGTGGCTGCATAGCCCTTATTTTTCATGGAACGTGCATTGAGTATTTGGTCTCCTCTACTTGCTTTTTGAGAAAGGGGAATGAGTAAACTGGGAATATGAAGGGCTACAATCTCAGCAAGGCTATTGGCTCCTGCCCTAGAAAGCATCACATCTGCTAAAGCAAAAAGGTGAGGTAACTCTTTATCCACATACTCAAATTGTTTATAACCTTCTAAGCCTTCTAACTCTCCTATACTATTGCCTTTACCACAAATATGCACCACATTATAGTTGGGTAATAGTTCTTGAAGTGCTTCTCTCAATACCTCATTTAACCTTCTTGCCCCCAAACTACCTCCCATCATTAAAAGGGTAGGCTTTGCTTCTTTGAAGCCACAAAGCTTTTTTGCTTCTTCTCTATCCCCTTTAAAGAGCTCTTCACGAATAGGTGAACCAGTATAAACACCCTTTTTGCCTACATATTGAAGTGTTTCTTCAAAGTTTACACAGATTTTTTTGGCTACTCGCATGGCAATCCGATTCGCCAATCCTGGTGTCATGTCGGACTCATGTATAATAACAGGTATTTTTAAACTACTGGCAGCTAACACAACTGGAACCGTCACATATCCCCCTTTAGAAAATACCACTTTAGGTTTTAGTTCTTTTAGAAGTTTGTAAGCGTCAAAATAACCTTTAATCACTTTAAAAGGGTCTTTTAAATTTTCTAAGGAAATATACCTTCTAAGTTTTCCTGATGCAATACCATAATAAGGAATATTTTCTTTGGTAATCAGCTGCTTTTCTATCCCTGTATGACTTCCTATATAGTGAATATCCCAACCTTCTTCTTTTAGCTTTGGTAATAGGGCAATATTAGGTGTCACATGACCAGCTGTGCCACCTCCTGTTAGTACAATGGTTTTCAAGTCTCTGTCCTCCTTTTACTTCGCTGAATCACTCACTGCCTTTGCTACTTTGTCTGCAATGCCTGGATCAAAGGGCTTTGGAAGTATATTTTCTGGGTTTAAATCTTTCTCTTCTATCATGCTGGCAATCCCCTCTGCTGCTGCTAACTTCATCTCTTCTGTAATCTGAGTAGCCCTTGCCATAAGTGCTCCTTTAAAAATCCCTGGAAAAACAAGTACATTATTCACTTGATTAGGGAAATCTGAACGTCCTGTTCCTACCACTAATGCACCCGCTTCTTTTGCTAAGTTAGGCATAATTTCTGGCGTAGGATTTGCCATAGCAAAAACAATGGCCTTATCATTCATACTTTGAATCATTTCTTTTGAAACAATATTAGGAGCAGATACGCCAATGAAAATATCTGCATTAACCAGTGCCTCTTTAAGTGTTCCCTTTAAGTGCTGCCTATTCGTCCTCGTACTTATTTCTTTTTGTGCCCAGTTCATCCATTCTTCAGATTCTTCTAAGATTCCCAATTTATCCACTACGATAATCTCTTTAAAACCATAAGCTAGTAAAAGTTTTGTAATGGCTAGACCTGCTGAGCCTGCTCCATTTACTACCACTTTAACGGTTTCTTTTTGTTTCTCTGCTACTTTAAGGGCATTAATCATTCCTGCTAATACCACAATAGCTGTACCATGTTGATCATCATGAAAAACAGGAATATTTAGTTCTTTCTTTAAGCGCTCTTCAATCTCAAAGCAACGTGGCGCTGCAATATCTTCTAGATTAATACCCCCAAAAGTAGGTGCAATTTGTTTAACAAAGGTTATGATTTCTTCCGTATCCTTTGTATCAATACAAATAGGAATGGCGTTAATATTGGCAAATTCTTTAAATAAAACTGCTTTTCCCTCCATAACAGGCATGGCTGCCTCTGGACCTATATCCCCTAAACCTAATACAGCAGTCCCATCAGATATAACTGCTACAGTATTGCCCTTCATAGTGTATTTGTATACATTTTCTCTATCTGCTGCTATTTCTTTGCAAGGCTCTGCTACTCCAGGTGTATAGGCAATGGATAAAGCCTCCCGACTATCTACCCTTACTTTGGCAGTCACTTCTAATTTACCTTGCCACTCCTCATGTTTTCTTAATGCTTCTTCCCTTAAACTCATCTTTAGTGTCTCCTTTGCTTTCCAAAATCTACTACACTAATCATACTCTTCCTTACGTCTTTAGGCAACAATGATTATTGGTATATTAAGAAATAATTCTCACTACCCTTCGTTATAAAATTTTTCCAATAATAGCTTATTTTATTTTATATGAGCTGTTTATTCTTTTTTTTAGAGGTAATACTATTATTAATGTGTAGAGGCGTATCATTGATTTTGCATCCCAGATGTGGTACAGTTAGGGCGTATATTTTAGAAAGGGGCTTACATATGTGTGGTTTTTGTGGCTTTGTAGATACAACTTTAAATAATAAAGATTTTGTTTTAAGTAATATGATGGATCGTATTGCACATCGTGGTCCAGATAGTTCTGGTAAGTATAGTGATGAAACCATTAGCATGGGCTTTAGACGCCTTAGCTTTTTAGATTTAGCAGCTGGTGCGCAACCACTTTATAATGAAGATGGTCGTTTTGTACTCACTTATAATGGTGAGATTTATAATTTTCAAGAAATCCGTGAAAAGCTTTTAGCCACTGGTCATATCTTTAAGACACATACGGACTCAGAAGTTTTATTGCATGGTTATGAAGAGTATGGTACAGACTTAGTAAATCATTTAAGAGGTATGTTTGCCTTTGTCATCTGGGACAAAGAAGCAAAAACTTTATTTGGTGCACGGGACTTTTTTGGAATCAAACCCTTTTATTATACCTTAACCCCTAACCAAGGTTTTGTTTATGCCTCTGAGATTAAAGCTATTTTAGAACATCCTGAGGTAAAGAGAGAATTGAATGAAGAAGCCTTAGAGACTTATCTTACTTTTCAATATTCGGCACTACCCGAAACTTTCTTTAAAGGTATATTCAAACTACCTCCTGCCCATTACTTTATTCTCAAAGATGGTAAACTAGAAATGACACGTTATTGGGAACCTCACTTTGATGAAACAGAAGATTCTTTAGAACATTATGTGGAAGCTATCGATGCTCAGATGAAAGAATCCATTGAAGCCCATAAAATTAGTGATGTAGAGGTAGGAAGCTTTTTATCAAGTGGTGTAGACTCTAGCTATGTGGCCAGTTGCTTTAATGGGGACCACACCTTTACTGTTGGTTTTGCTAACGAACAATACAATGAAATCAGCTATGCTGAAGAGCTTTCTAAAGAAATTAATATTCCAAATAATAATAAGGTGATTACACCTGAAGAATATTGGAAGGTACTTCCTAAAGTTCAATACTACATGGACGAGCCTTTAGCTGACCCTGCTGCAGTGGCTTTATACTTTGTTTGTGAGTTAGCTAGTAAAACAGTTAAAGGGGTACTTTCAGGAGAAGGAGCTGATGAGTTCTTTGGGGGCTACAATATTTACAAAGAGCCACTGGATTCTGCTACCTATCGTAAATTACCAAAAGGATTTCGTATCTTTTTAGCACGTATTGCAAAAGCTCTTCCTTTTAGCTTCAAGGGTAAAAACTTCCTTATTCGTGCAAGTAAAGACTTGGAAGAACGTTTCGTAGGAAATGCTTATATGTTTTCTGAAGAAGAACGCAAAAAACTGCTGAAGATCACTACATCTGCTCCTAATCCTTTTGAACTTGTGAAACCTATCTATGCTAAAGTTAAGGACAAAGAGGATGTTACCAAGATGCAATATGTGGATATGCATATGTGGTTATCTGGAGATATTCTTCTCAAAGCCGATAAAATGAGTATGGCTAACTCTCTAGAAGTACGTGTTCCTTTCCTAGATAAAAAGGTATTTGAAGTAGCTTCTAAAGTTCCTGTTAAATACAAGGTTAATAAAGAAAACACGAAGTATGCTATGCGTTTAGCAGCAAAACGCAATTTACCTCCTGCTGTAGCTAATAAGAAAAAATTAGGTTTTCCTGTTCCTATTCGTGTTTGGCTCAAAGAGGATAAATACTATGCTATAGTTAAGGCTGCTTTCTCCAGCCCTTGTGCTAACAAGTATTTCCATACAGAAGCCTTAATCACTCTTCTTGATGAACACCGTACTGGTAAAGCAGATAACAGCCGTAAAATCTGGACTGTATTTATGTTCCTTGTTTGGTACAACCAATATTTTGATGATTTAAATAGTCTTACTGCCTAAACAATCCTTTAGCTTTTAATAGTAAAAAGGGAAGGCCCTAATTAGCTCTCACTAGTTAGGGCCTTCCCTTTTATAACGTTATATGAACTACTTCTTGTTTTTAATGACAAAGGTAGCTGTTTGATTTTCCTTATCCCATTGGCCTTCAATTCCAAATAAAGCACTAACCTCCGCAATAGGAACATAAACCCTACCTTCTTTTAAAACTGGCTCAGTGAGCATACTATGAGCAAGCTTACCATCCTTTTTAATTTCCTTACTTCCCACATTCAATTCCACTACTAGCTCTTCTTTTTGAAGGGTTACCTTACCTTTTTCGTAGTGAATGGCTTCATCAAGAACACCTAGGCTATTGGCCAAATACCGTAGTGGAAGCATCGTACGTCCTTCTGCTAAATAAGGATTTCCCTCCATCGTTCTCTCTTCATTATTTACCGTATATTTATTAGAGCCAATCTTAAAGCAAACTATCTTTTCTACTGAAACAGATTCTGAAGTTAAAGGCACTTCCTCTTCCTTTTTAGTTGCTTCTTTATCTTGCCCACTGATTTGTGTAAAAGGTACTACAGTGGGATCATATACAACTGAACCATTACTATCCACGAATACACGAGCCTCTCCACCTGTCAACTTAACATGGAGTGGAATTTTAATTACATCTCCACTTTTTGCTACTGCCTGTCCTGGTTGCAAATTCTTTGTACCATAAAGCTGTACTTGAACTTCTCGATTACTATTCTTCTTATAATGGCCTACTATCTTCCCTTGATTAGGTCCTGCCAAGCTAGTAATAGTGGTTTCTATTGGAGGTACTTGCCACTCACTATTTTCTATTTGGATAAAAAACATAGCTCCAGTAGTAGGTACATCCTCTCTAAGCTCAATCTTTAACCAATTCTTATCCTCTAAAACGTCATCTTTTGCTGCAACCACCGCTCCATTGGTTAAACTAATTTTAGCATCTGCCCAAGTGGTTGTGCTTAATAACAGAGCAAGCATTATAACCCCTAGCTTTTGCTTTCTTTTCATTGTTTTCCTCCTCCCTTACCCCCTTACTTTGTTTGAGTAATCTTTTCATGAATACTTTTTAACTCTTGCATACTTGTTTCCGTATGTGTCGTTACATTAAGTATGACATTATCTCCTTGCTTTCTTGGAACAATATGAATATGAAAGTGTCCTACGCTTTGTCCAGCCACTTCTCCATTGTTTTGAATAATGTTAATCCCCTCTGCCCCTACTGCTTCCTTAATACGTGTGGCAAGCTGTTTTACTACTGGATAAAGTCTTTTGGCTTCTTCCTCTTGAAGTTCAAAAATATCCTTGGCATGTTTCTTAGGTAAAATTAAAGTATGTCCTGGACTAGCAGGGGCAATGTCTAAAATAGCTTTAAAATAGTCATCCTCATATACTGTAAAGGATGGAATGTCTCCCTTAACAATCTTACAAAATATGCAGTTATCTTCCATTTCAACTCATCCTTTCTATATTTCTTGATTCTTAATTGCTTAGTTTCTCCTCTACATTGCTGTAAAGATTTGATCAATTTTAGGCAAAATAGCAAAGTTACCTTTTACTTTTAGTTTGCCTAACATAAAAGCCTTTTGATAAGTCATACGCTTTTTCATTAAATCCATTAATGTATCCTCTGCCATACATAAATCTACTGTTGGAGAAAATTCTCCGTCTTCTATATAACTACAATCCCCTTCTCTTACCAAGATATAACCCTTCTCATTGGAATCTGTAATGGTATACCTGATCGTTAAATCCAACTCTTTATCATACTGTGCGATAAAGTAATGGGGAATCTGTTGAAGATAGCGTGGCATAACTGGCACAGGGGAATGAGCTGTAGGCTTTTTGTAGATTCCTGCTGGCAATGTGACGAATTCGTCCTGTTCTTTACCCTCTTCTTTATTCACTTGTTTTTTCAGCAAACTGGTAATTTCTTTAATGGTCTGCTCTTTTGTGGATAAATTAACTTTATTACCTTGTCCCTTTAAAATATCCGTCAGACTTTTCACTTCCACTTTGTTTTCATTTACTTCCTGATCCTTTTGAGGAGCTGGGCTATGTGATTCTATCTCATGTAAATTCCTTGAATTATTTAAACTCTGGCCACTTTTCAAATAAGTGTATACTTGTCTTTCTGTAGAAGCTATACTTTCTCTTTCTTGTTTCATTATACGATAAAAGTCTTCTCCTATTCTTTCTACGCGCTCTTTAATAGCCTCAAAGGGGGTCCCCTTATTCATACATAATTTTATACCATCATTCCCACCTAATACATTCCACATTTTAAGGATGCTCTCTGCTGCTTCTACTTCTCCTAACCACTCACTGTAGGTTATGGCTAAAATAGGGGTACTAAAATAGCTCGCTTCATATAAAGTGGCCCATTCAAAAAAAGTTTGCATGGCACCATGTAAAGAGAGCATAGGCACATTGCTCATCATAATGACACCTTTGCTTTCTTTTAATTGTTCCATTAATTGATCTATTTCCTTGGTACGCACCCCATTAAAGTAAGGGAATTTCATAAGGTCTATTTTATTTACCTTAATCTCCAATTCCTCTAGTACTTTACTAACCGTTGAAAGACTCCCTGTTAAATGAGAGGCCGTACATTGAGCGAGTAATATTGTCACCTGCATGTTCATATTCCCTTCCTTACTTTTATTCCTGACTAGTCTCATCCTCTATTTGGCCCTCTAAAAACTGCACTTTACTACCATAGCCTGTAATAATCTGCTGCATTAATTTACTATTGGTGGTGGTGATAAAGGCTACATCCTTATAGTATTGCCTTAAAATAGTGTACCATTCATCCCTTCCTATAGCTTCTTCCACCTGTGCCAACATTTTCATAGGCTCAAATACTTCTTCTCTTATTCTTATGTTTTCAAGCTGCTTCCCTTCATTCCCTCGGTTAAGTTGCATTATATTATACCTTACCATACTTTTAACACCCTCAGTACTCATTGTCCCTCTATAAGCTAAATAGTGTTCTAACCCCCTATTCGCCCAGTTGTTACTCTTAGGGTTATTGCACACAATATAAGGAATCCATTGTTTGCCTATCTGGAGGTAAGTGTTATCATAAACTTCTTCAAAATTATTTAAATTGCAAATCATCATCATGGGATAAGATAAGCCTTCTTCATAAAGATTACTATCTACAATCTTAAACTCTTCATAAGGATACGTTCCTAAAATATCATTATAATAATTGAAAGCTTCTGCAACTTGCTCGGCAAGCTTATCTACATTCTCTCCTTTGTTGGAATAAATAACAAGTCGCCTATCCTGTGGTAAAGTAAATTCTTCTTTTTCTAGTTGATCTCCTATATAAAATCCAAAGTCTCTCACTTTCCTAGCCGTATAATTATAACTTGTTACGTCTCCTTCTTGCTCTACAGACACTAAGGTGCCTGTAGCAATAACAGGCTTTTGGGAGATAATACTTACATTATAATCACCAGGCTCTGCATAGGCAAATTGTTCTTCTCCTTGGGGCTCTGTAGTAACCCACCCCAGCCCTTCTTCAAAAGGAACAATCTGTGGCAAAAAGCTTTTACATAAAATCACTTTTGATGATTCCTTGTTATATTCTATTGCTCCGTATGTAGTTCCCTTAAAGGTCAATGCAATCTCCACTTCACCCTTATAAGTAAGCTTATCTTCTAAGTAGAGGGTAAGGCTTGTCCCTCTTTGAGTAAATTTTACTTCTTTACCAGCTACCATAGCTGTTGTAATATCCACTTTTTCAATCGTTGTATAACCTAATGCATCACGTTCTTCATCTGCTATATTTTTATTAGCAAAAAGTTGTAATAAGATAGTTAGCGTAGGTGTGTCAAATTCATGTACATATTTAATGGTCTCTGTTCCCTCAAAGCTTCTAAAATTAGGACTAAATTTTACCTGTGCCTCATAAGTGTTATAAGTCCTTGGTAACTCCACTGTTTCTATAACCTCTTCCCTATCTTGACTAGGCGCAACTACTCTAGTATTCACCTGTCTTCTCCCTATCATTACACTTATTAACACTCCTAAAATAACGATGCCCATAATTACCCATACTAAATGCTGTATCTTTTTCACACTAACAACTCCTAGGCTAATTATACTTGACAGAATATTTATAGAAGTATTATACCTAAATTTAGGCATAAAAGAAAGCATATCTTAAAAATATGCTTTTGCTTGATGGGGATAATAGGACTTCAGTTCTTCTATCTCCCAGTATACATAAAATAACTTTCTCTTTATAATGCCTTGTATAAAATCACCTTGTCTAAAATATTTGTAGATAGGATATTCTAGTAAAAGCTTATACTGTTTAGCCTGTCCCCTCTTTGTTAATATAATTTGCCCTCCTTCTTTACACTCTTTCACTTCAAAAAGGGCCTGTTCATAAGTTGTAGCAAGCTCAGCTAAGCTTTCTTTTTTTCTCTTGGAACGATAATTATTCAAATCAATAACTAATGGTTGAATAGAAATAATGGGATCACAGGTAGATTTTAAAAGGCTATTTCTCAGCTTATAAAGACGAATGTATTCTTCTCCATAAATACTCAATATAGCTGGTTCTTCTGGGAGGACCTCTTTTTCCTTTTCTTCTTGTCCATATATCTTCTGCTTGCATTCCATTATATAGGCATAAATATCATTGATTGTAAATACTACCTGATAGGCCTGACTTTCACTTAAATATTTTTTATTTCTAGGTATCCAGTAAAGTAATAA
Organism: Bacillota bacterium; assembly: GCA_023412455.1. Lineage (GTDB taxonomy): Bacteria > Bacillota > Clostridia > Lachnospirales > Cellulosilyticaceae > Sporanaerobium. The sequence continues at coordinate 5,927 of JAEYNQ010000044.1, read as the reverse complement.
TTTATCAATAAGGGCTCTATTCATTAGAGAAAGCTCACCATCTAGACTATTGGTCATGATAAACTGACTAAATATTTCTATTCCCATCTTCTGCAATGTATACACATAAGGTGTTTTTTTTATGGCTGCTGTATAGTCAGCAAGACAATCTAATATGTTCATGCTCTCCTCCACTTATAGGATAATCCATCACTGTTTGCATTTATAGTTTATACAAAACAATCACGCTTTATACCTATATATGGAAATTATACAGACTGACTCCTTTTTAAAGACAAAAAAAGCTCTATATAAATAGAGCATAAAGGGATTGATATGTTATATTCTAACATAGTTGAAACAGAAAAGTAGTTTTATCCACACCTCTGTTCTTATTTATACTAACATATTTATTCACAATTGTCAATATTCTAAAAGTACAGTTTTTTAAGGTTTCATAGCTTCACCTATTCACTTATCCACACAACTAACAGTTTTGTGCATAAGCTTTATCAACAGCTTTACCTCTATTTTTTAGGAGCCTATATCATGCCCTTTAGAATATACAGTAAGGTGGCACCAGGTATCCCTAGTAACCCTGTACAAATAATACTTATGGCATTAATTCCAATAGCATACTGGGGAATAAGTTGATTCACACAATAAATCACAAGACACCCTACAATAGCTTGAGCTGTTACCTTAATACATTTTTCTTGAAACAAAATCCAGCATAAGGCGATGATGCACCCCCCCATACACATCATAATAAACGGATGAATTTCAAACATATAATCCCCTCCATACCTCTCATTAAGCTTGTACTTAATCTATTAGTATGCAGGGGATTATCTATTCATAACTTCTTATGCCCGATCAGCATAATATATTTTTTTTAACTTCTTTAATAAATAGGTATGTTTTATCTCATTTGCCTTGTAATAATAGGTATAATAATCCACTAATTCTGGTTCTGTTACATCTGAAAACTGATTTAATGTAGCAGCCATCTCTTCTTGAAGCTTACAAATTTCTTCTATAAGTATTCGCTTGGCTTCTTTATTTAGTTCCTCTTGTTCTCTCATTTGCACCACTCCTCAATAGGAGTATGCCCTAAACCTCTATCTGTTTATACACACTTTTCTAAAAACAGCTTAACTATTGCTGTAATAAAGCGAGTATTTGTTGTGGACGTTGATTCGCTTGAGCTAGCATGGAGATACCTGCTTGAGAAATAATATTATACTTGGTATATTCCGTCATTTCTTGTGCCATATCTGCATCTTGAATACGTGAAAGAGCTGCTGTCATATTTTCTTCGCTCACACTTAAGTTGCTGACCGTATGTTCCAGACGATTCTGATAAGCCCCAAGCATACTTCTTATCTTCGAAGTCGCTTCAATCGCCGCATCCAGTCTTACAATTGTTGCATCTGATTCTTTTTGATTTGCAAAAAGAAGGTGGCTTTCATTATATTTACTTCCTTCATTGGTACTTGGGATAAGCATAACCGCATCCTGCTTACCATCCTTATTTTTTTCCATAATAATACCATCAGACGTTATGGTCATGGCACCTTTTCCAGCTTTATAAACTAGCTTCTCTCCCTTTTCTAGGGTTACACTACGTGGTGTACCATCTTCTTCTGCTTGAAGCCTCAGAGTGCAGCCCGGGTCAAGCTTAATACTTACTATACTTCCTTCTTCTATAGTAAGTGGGAGCTTGGAAGGATCTATTAGCTTACCATCTACTACGATATCATTATTTGTTAGTCCAGCATGAGGACCTAATTTTTGAATCACTGGGGCTGTTGGAAGCCCATCTATATTGGCATCTTCTATAGTACCTACTGCTGGATTACCTGATGCATTCACTATATATTCTTTCACCCATTTATCATTGGTCGCATCATAAGTGGTTTCAGTCTGTAGCGTTACAGTTCCTGCTGGTTGTTCCACCTTATAGTCTATTGTTCCTAGGGTACGGTTAACTGTGGTAGTCGTAATTGTGGTTGAACCACCTGAAGTATCTGTCACCGTTGTAATATCTTCAAATTCACCACCGGCATTTTCTTTATTGATTTCATACTTGGTAGTTATCTTGCCCGTTGCATCTACTGTTTGGTATTCACTTTCTGTAGGGAGCTTATCAGAGGTAATACCTGAAATATTCACAAGTACATTACTCAGACTCATGCCATCCCCACCAATAGACAAGCACTGGTTCTCATTGGCACCTACCTGTAGTGTAATCTTATCCTGACTCCCATTTAATACAGTCTTTTTATTAAATTCTGTCTTTTTTTGAACATCTCCTATTTCTTCTAAAAGTGAGTTAACTTCATTGGTTATGGTCTGCTTATCTGTTTCAGAATAAATACCATTGGCAGCTTGTAAAGTAAGCTCTCTTATTCTTTGAAGCATGGCATGTATTTCATTGCAAGCACCCTCAGCCGTTTGAATCATAGAAATACCATCCATTACATTACGGTTAGCTTGCTGAAGTCCTTTTACTTGAGAGTTCATCTTCTCGCTAATAGCCATTCCTGCTGCATCATCCCCTGCTGAGTTGATTCGAAGACCTGATGAAAGTCTCTCCATTACTGTACTGGCTGAATTATTTGCCTTAGTCATGGCATTTAAAGTTCTTAGTGCAGGTATATTATTATTAATTTTCATAACCTTGTCTCTCCTTCTCTCCTTAAGCCTTAAAGCCTCTATTTCTATCTATTACAACCATTTCTTCTAAATCTGTTTTTCCATAAGTGATTCCGGCATAGACAACCTCTGCATTTTGTATGCTTACACTTGTCTCACTCTGCTGTTCGTTTACTTCTTCGTAGGCCTCATACAAGCTATGAATAATGGAATAAGCTTCTGTGAGCTCTTGATCTCCTACTTTAAATCTAACTAATAACCCTTGTACATAAATATAAAGTCTTAGGAGCTCACCTGCTAAGGCATATTCTAAGTCTAAACCCTCTGCCAACACTTGAAGCACTTCGATAGCTTTTTGTATGTAAATTTCTCTCTTATCTTCTTGTATTCTAGCTGCCTCTATGTTTTCCAAAAGGAGCTCGTAGGTAATACCTAGTAATTCTCCTCTGGTTGCATTAGCTACTCTTGATACTGTTATCACGCACTTCACTCCTATCCACTTCCTCAAAATAGCAAACAAACTGTTTAGCTATATGAAGTATATCGTCTTCTTTTTGCATTTTATTTAACTTTTCGTCCTTTTTTGGACTCTCTTGCCACATTTTCTCTAATGACCTCACGGCTTCCTCCATCTGTTATACGATTTCTTCAAAAAGGGTATTCCCTGATTTAATAATATGCTCCATGAGATTGGTCTTTTCCGCTACTTCTTCACTCTTGTAATCGGCTCTTCCTACTTTATAGCCTACTTGCTCCATAAGCTCTTGAAGAACCTTTTCATGGGCCTTAAGCTTAGAAGTAATCTGCTCATTCTCGCCTTTCATACGATAATTCACCGTATCCCCTTTAAATTCAATATAGGTCGTAATGGTTCCTAGGCTTTTGGTCTCGTAGGTCATAATAGCCTTTGTGGCTTCATCTGCCTGTGCAGAGCTTTTCCCTTTATCCTTAAAGTACATGGTCACCATCTTTTGCTCCCCATTTATATAGAAGGGGATTTGATATAAGCCTTCTTTATCCGAGAGGACTTTATTAAGCTCCGTTAATTCTTCAATCTGTTTGTAGTTTTTATAGCTTGCCATATCTCCATTTTGAAAAGCCATTTCCTTTTGATAACTGGTTTCTTCCTCTTGCTTCTCTAAATGATTGTTGATTTCTGAAAAGCTCTCAGGGAAATCTTCTTTTGCAATCTTTCCCTCTTTAATAAGCTCTTCATAAAGTGCTGGTTCCTTTATGAGCTTATCCGTCCAATAAATATTAGATACAGTAAGGGGAATTTCCTTCTCCATCATTTTTTCAACAACCTCTGGACTCACTTTTTTGACTGCCTCTAATTTTTCCATAAAACTATCTGGCAAGGTAGAAAGACCATCAAATTTTCCCATTTCTTTTTTGAATTGTTCTTTGATGAGGGGGTAGAGAAGTGCATTTATTCGCTTCAGCTTATCTGTACTATCTTCTGTAATAGGGAGTTCCATGTTCTCCAGCGTTTTTATAATATCAATGGATTTAGTAATGGCTTCCCTATGCCTTTCAATTTGATCCCTAGCTGTTTCTTTTTGGTTATTGAGCCTTTCTATCTCGCCAAATTTTTCATCAATCTTAGCTTCTATGACTGATTTTTTGCCTATATAGCGGGTCGCTTCTTGAAGCTTTTCAATGGTTAAAGGTAAGTCATTCTTATAGAGGTAGCCCACTATTTCTTCTCTATTCTTACTTACTCCCTGAAGAATACGATAAAGCCCCAACATGGTTTCCTTTTGTTCTTCATTAATTTGTCCCTTATCCTCTAATGCTACAATAGCTTCAGCCACACTCCCTTTTAGTACCTCTACTTGTGAAGTGGACACCCAGTCCAGGATAGAATCTACCGTTGCGTTGTATGGATTGAGTCCTTCCTTTATAAGAACTGCTGCTTGATAAGGCGTCATCTCCTCCATAAAGGTATTGACCTTAAGCATAATGCCTTGCACGTGATGCATGTTTTCTTGTGTCACTTCTATGTTATTAGCTATAAGGGCTTTGGCTGCTTGAACATTGACTTCGGTTATTTCCATGCCTAGGCTTCCTAAAAGCTTTTCTATTTGGGTTTCTACTGTTCGAATGCTTTCCCCAAATCGCTTTTCCACAGGTGTTTCATTCTCTAAGTACTTATCTAGAGCTCCTTTGATTTCACTTAGCTTAGCCTGTTCATCGGTAGCAACCTGCAACTCTACTACTTCTTCAGGATTTTCTAGCATTTGCTGCCTAGCTGTCATTACCTGACTCATGATCAGTTTATTTTCGTCGGTAGGCTCTACTTGTGCCTGGCCTAATGCCTCTGTAATGATATTTTCTTCAAGAGCTATTAATTCACGGGCTACATCTGCTAACTGACTACTTTCAAGTGGCATTTTTTCACTTAACCGTTGGGCAGCTTCTGTTGTTAGCTTCATGCGAATGGTATTCATTTGCTCCTTAATCTGCTTGATAGCTTGTTCTCGATCTTGCTCAATACGCATCTCTTCCTGATTGGCTACATCTCCCAAGGTAGGCGCTTCATGTTTTTTTAGAGCGAGCTCTGTATTCTTAAATAAGGTAGCTCTAATATTCGAGAGGGTCACCTCGCTTCCGTTATCCACTAACTCCCCTATAACCTGTTCATCCGCATGAGCTAAGGCTTCTTTGATATCCTTAATATCTTGGGGGCTATACATCACCTTGTTATCTTGTATGAGAGGGCGATTACCTGCTTCTTTGCCTTGGGTCATATCTTCTTTAGCCTTTTGTATTTCTTCTTGCTTGTCTAATACTTCCACTGCGGTACGCATATTTTGAAGCTGAGCCACACTCTGCTGACTTACCTCCATGCCATATTCCATCAGCATACTGGCACTCCATCTATTCCCCTCTGTATGGGGAAGCCCATTCATTTTGAGTACTGTGGAAACCTCTGACCGAGAAGGTGCCTCATTTACTTTTTTGAAATTGCCTTTGTAATTCGCCTCATAGAGACTGTTGAGTGTCATGTTCTGACCGGATTGTAAGGCATAGAGATACATATTGGCTCCACCCTTCTTAACCGTATCCACTTTTTCACTCACTTTTTGGGCAGCCTGTTCTTGTTTCTTCTTCTCTTCCTCTGTCTCTTCCTTTTCTTTCTTTTCTTCCTTAGAATGAATACTACTGGTGTTTTCAGCCATATAGAGAAGATTTAAATCATAACCATTTTGCTGCAGCTTATAAATATCTTCATTGCTCATCTCAAACTTACTTTTTAGACCTTCAACAAGCTTTTGGTCTATTCCTTC
>JAEYNQ010000028.1 GCA_023412455.1 Bacillota bacterium | reverse complement strand
TTTGGGTTGCCTACTATAATTTCTTAAGACCTCATAAATCTAATAATTACAAGGTTTTAAATGAGGTAGAAATGCTTTCACAAGCTGAAAATATGCCTGCTAAATGGCAACTTCTCATTTATCTTGGGCAACAAACCATCAAACAACAACAACTGAATCAAACGGCTTAATCTATCTGTTTTAGATTCATAAGCCAGAGGTAAGAATCAGCCATCCCGTAGGGATTTACTCTTTACCGCTGTAAAAATAATGCTATACTGTGCCTTTCCGTCGGTGGAAACTATCTGTTTTGAGTTCTTTCGCCGTCGGTAATTACTTCGTGCATTATTTTGTAAGCTGTCAAGAGTGGCGAACCTCTTCAAAAAATGCCCTTCTAAGGGTTATTTCTTATGCCCAAAAATATACTTTTTCCCTGTAAACCACCTACCATTTTTAAGTTTAGTGTAGTTAACCTTTGATTTTTATTTTTCATAGATTACTTTACACTACCAAATTTTCTGTTATCTCAGATTTTGCATTTAACATAGAAGAATATACCTTGTTTTTTCTTTCTTGATTTAAAAAGGCAGTATAAAAGGGATACATTGTATTTTCATTAATTAACTGTTCAGCTGTTAACCTACAATTAATAGGTAAGTTGCTTACCAATGTTTGTATATTTTGTGTGAATAGTACGGATACCCTATAGTTTTGTTTATTAAACATAGAACTAAAAACCGCCTTTTTATTTATAAACCCACTGTTCTCCTTATATCTACTAATTACACTATACAACAATTCATCTTTATATCTTATTGGGAAAAAATTAATCATTCTACTACTCCCATATTTTCATATTATCTATGTAATTTTCATCTACTAAGGCTTGATATACAGATATATTATTTGTTTTCGCTTTACTAACTATATATCGTACATCTTTAATGTCATAAGATTTATCCTCCTTAGATTTAGTAACATTATTCTTCTTTTGCTCAGTAACTTCTATCATCTGATTAGTCGTAAGTGTCTTCCCACTTACCTTTTTATTCTCTCCACTGCTTATTGACTTTACCATATTCTCATCTTTAATTTCTAAAGTTCTTATATCATCATATTTTGCAATCTTATATGGATTTTTACTCTTAATTGCATCTAACATCCCTTTCATTGCTCTGAAAGATTCCTTAGCAACGCTTTTCACTAATGCTATAGTTATACTCTCTTTCCCTAATTCAATAGATTGAGCCTGTATATTGACAAATAGTTTAACAACTAAATCTGTAATTCCCTGCGTTTCTTCATAGAATACGTCTATCAATTCTCTTGTTAAAGGCATATACTCTTTTAACCATTGGTATTTCCACATCCCCTCCATAAAAAGGCCAAACTCACCATCATTACTCATATTATTCCAAATCACTTCTCCATTTCCTGTGATTCTTCTGGCTATTCTAAGTTCATTCTCAAACACTGGATACGCACCTGGTGTCCCTATGAATAGAACTGGTATTCCAAAGGAATTAATAAGCGTAACAAAATAATTCATAATCTTATTCACATTTGAGCCGATTAGATGCTGTAATTCATCAATTACCAATAACCCAAGCCCCACATTCTGACCAGCTTGTCCCATTAGAGGTAACATCGCATCTAATGATAAATTCCTTGTAACATACTTGTTAAAGTTATTCGTTCCTAATAACTCATCTAACTTCATAAAATATTGTAGTGATAGCGCTTTTAAACTTGCATTATGAGGGGCTTCTAACTTTAACCACGTAAGTTGTATTTGTGAAAATTCATATCCCCTATATTCATTATGAATGATAATTTGAGGAATATTGCTTAATACCCTGTTTACGGTTGTTGTTTTACCCATTCCGCTAAATCCGATAATTGTTCCTGTACTCGACGTAGTTCTAAAGTTATTTTTTGTAGCAATTTCAAAATTTCTATTTATTATAGATTTACCACTCTCATGCAAAAAATTTCTATAATTTTTATCAAAAGGATTTCTTGCCAAGTATCCTTGTCTGATCAACGAATCTATCATATTCCATATTTTTATATGAGTAGGAAGTGGCTGATAGAATTTATATAGACGATGTATTAAATGCATTCTAATGGCACTATCTAAATGACATTCCTCCTGTTTATATTGTGGTATATTAATTAAGTTCTTGATAATTTCTGTCTTATTACACAATGCAGGTAATGCCTGAATATATGGATTTTCATCATATTCCTCTATTCCCATCGTCGTATATTTTGCTTCAACAGCTTCCATTCCATTAGGAAGAAATAACGTTCTACTTTCCATCTTTGCAACTCCCATCACCCTTATTTCACTCTAAAAAGTTCTAATTCATCTAATACCTCATTACTTCCTCCCTCTAATATTAATTCGCTTACCCTATCATTTCTTTCAATCTTACGCTCTTCCTTAAGATTTTCTTTAATCCCCCTCAACCTACTTGCCTTAGAAGCATTAACGTCTTGCTCTGCTCCTGCTTTTTCTCTCGCTTCAGCTACTATATTTTCTATATCGCTGAATAGATTAATTTTAGCCTGAAGCTCCTGCTCTTTACCTTGCTTACTCCTTACTTCTTCATCTCCAATAACACTATTAATATCCTCAAGTGCCATATGCTTAAACTTACTTAGATACTCTACTAAAGTTAGCTCTTCAAAAGACTTTTTATCATCAGAAACAAGAAAAATAGTAGTTAGGTCTCTCGGATCATATGACACAGTCACCTTCCAACTTCCACCCGTTCTTGCTTTAGCAAAGTCGTTACTTTTAAGTAAATTAGACGATAAGTAATACATTTTATTGAAATATACGCCCTTAGCTGTCACACTTGCTTGTGCTGTAGGATATAAGTTTAGCTTTATTACTTCTTTTGAAAGCATTCTTAATTGTCCTTTAGTTGTCTTTATACCATGTTCCCATATCTCAACTGGTATCTTCTCTATGCCATCTTCTACCTGCATATCATTAGTCACATACTCGCTTAAGACATGGTGGTTATTATGAAAAAGAACTGTTCTTATTACTATCTGAGTAAACTCGTGTAGATTTAAATTAGCTTTTAGCCTATAATCCTTCTCTCCTCTTTCTAAGATATTCTTAGAATTAGTTACTACTCCGTCTGCGAAAGGTTTAATCTTAATATTCAACTGCTTAAAGCCGGACTCTATGATTCCTTTATAATCTGCTCTGTAAGGTGGTGTATTTTGAATGCTTATACCTAAATGAGCAATTGCATTTTCTATCTGTCCATTCTCTAACTCCCCTCTATCTGCCATGATTTTATTGGGTATTGCTGACGGCCATTCATTTTCCAGAATATCTATGCCATACTTTTTACAATAAGGAGCTTTTTCTGTCATAGCGTTTTCTAATGCAATCATTGCTCCTACATAACCGTTAAAAGACTCAAATGTAACGTTGATACCAACAATAACACGAGAATAAACGTCCATCACTGTATATAGGACTGGTCTCCCCACAATTACATTCCTATTAAGCATACTTACCAGGTAACAATCGAATATCGTGCTATCTATTTGAAATAAGTTAGCAGGTCCAAGCCCTGAATCTTGAATAGAATTACCTACTATCGCCCTGTTTTTCTGGTAAAACTCCTTAGATGAACCTCTTGTAGATACTTCTTTCTTTATGTCTTTGTTCTTTCTATACCAATATAAAAACTGCTCATAAGTAGGTACTTTTTCCTCTAAAATCAGTAGTTGCTTGCCACTTTTATCTATTGTTTGCTTACTAAAGTGCTCTTTTATAATTAATTCATAAGCTGTCTTTAAACTAATCTTCCGCTCATTATAGTAATAGCTATTTAAACCTTTCTTAAAGATCCTCTTAATATTCTCATCTACATTTACTCCTTGTTTTTCTAATAAAATACGTGGTCTTCCCATCTTCTTGGTTCCTACTTTTTTCTCCTGCCCTCTACCACCACACTTATCATAGAAGGGAAGTAAACTATTCTTAGTCCCTGCTCCCTTCCAGTACATTAGTAGATATTTCTTTAAAGTTTTATTTCCAACTTCAAACAATTGCTCTGCCTGCTTTAATATTGGGATTCGATACTTATGTATATAGATCTCTACCCCATTTAACTGACTTGTAATGAAATTAACTACTTCCCATGCCTTTTCTCGCTTATTTAACTGAGAAGTAGTCAAACTTTCTTCTAAAAACAGCCTTATGTATGCACTTTCTTCTATATTAATACTCTCATAATCTTTACTTGCTTTTTCTACTACTTCTAAAGAAACTAAATATGGCCACTTAAACGTGTCCATTTCTATTACGTATACAATAGCTGTTAGCTTATCTACATATAGAATACGTACAACTTCATTATTGACCATAACTAATTGGTTCTTAGTAATATCCATAAAATCACCTCTATACTAAGATTTCATTAACTCTTTTAGCTATTTCAAACTTCTTAAACATATTAATACGCACTTTCTTTTTTGCTATTAAGTATCTAAATACAAATAGACCTGTTCCTTCTTCTAAAGAAACTATCCTCTCAAAATCTTTTAATACCTGTTTTAATACGTAATCTCCACTGTTCATAAGTATCAAAGCCAACTTATTACCCATTTCTCTTAACTCTTGCTCCTGCCATTGGCTCTGCAATAATGTTTCTCTTACAAACTCTATATTTTTCACCAATTGTCTATCTAACTCTTTTTCAGTAATGATTTTCCATTCTATCCCCTTAGCTTGCCAGTATCGTCTTTCTATTTCTAATTTTTCTGCTGTAATATTCCTACTAAGTTCACTTGTATTTTTAACTGTTCTTGCTACATACTCACTGTCTCCGTTACCTTTATTCACCGTAAGAAGAAAGTTAGTTGTAAGTATAAACTGTTTATCTTTTTCTTTATCTTTAAACTTATCAAATCTCAAATCCTCTTTGTCATCTATTACTTCCATAATGTCCAGCAATGGATATGATTCCCTTATATCCAATACTTGGTCTGACCATTCAAAGATTAAAAAAGCTCTGTACTGATTATCCGATTGCAGATGATGAATACGACTTGTTTTTATACCCATAATTCTTGTAGCTCTACCTTTACTGCTAAAGGTATTGGTTTTGGTGTAAGGAGCATAGTCTTTACCACTCTTCATAACTGGTAGTTGGATCACATTCTATTCCTCCTCTCATGCCATTCATTCTAATTTTCATTAGTCTCATTGCTTCTTCAGCATAATTAACTACTCTGGGGTTAGATTTATAACTGCTAATCACTTCAGGATATAACCCTCTTTGTAAATCCCACAAATTATGCTCTACTGCATACATAAATAGCTCCAATACATCATCTTTCATAATTTTCACCTCATTTATAAAGTAATATTTCCTACTATAATAGTTCTGCTTTGTCTTTCATTGCTTGAACCGAAGGGTTCGTGTAAATGAGCAAATTTCGCAGGTCTTTATGCCCTACTTGATACGCAATTTCGTGTAAAGAATACAACCCTGTCTCTAAACAGTTAGTTATATAAAAATGACGTAACATATGTGGGGTTATTAAGACTTCTTTACTATGTTTTTTAAATGCTCGATTTACAACTGTTCTATCTAAGGTATCATTTTGACGAGATACAAATAAATATTCTCCTGCGTCTCTTCTTATCTTTAAATATTCTCTTATTGCATTAATCACCTTGCTATTTAAATACACAATTCTCTGCTTTTTTCCCTTTCCCTGCCTTACAACTAATTCTTTTGTCTGAAGGCAATAGTCTCGCTCTTTTACACTCAATGCTTCACTAATTCTCAATCCGCCATATGCCAGTAATGTTACAATGGCATACATTCTCTTATCTTCTGCCTGCAATATTCTCTGTCTAAATTGTTCTACTTGTCCTTTTGTTACTTTACAAGGGTTAACAAAATCAGACTGCAATTTAATCAAATCTTTCTTTTTTAAAACAATGTCTTCTTGATGTTTTTCTTCTACTAAATACTCGTTAAAACATAGTAATGAACTCAGTTTATTATTAACTGTTTTTCCATTTAGAGACTTACCTTTATACTTGCGGATATTTAATAGGTAGCTCTTGTAATCTAAAACGTTTTCTCGATATAGCTTTGTAAATTTCACTCCATATGTATCACAGAACCAGTTTAGGTATTCTCTGATATTTAAGGAATACGTTGAAATTGTGTTCTTGCTTTTACTTTCGTTGATTAGGTATCTTTGAAACCCCTGTATCCAATCCATTTGTAGCTCCTCCTTTGCTTATAAACAACATAAGAAAAAACGCCTCCTATAGTCAATGATAGTTATTTTTTTTAACTATCACTGCCTATAGAAGGCGTTTAATATATAAGTATCTGCTTCATAATTTAAGTTTTGTTGTAATTGTATTATATTATTTTATTATTCATAATTCAATACATAACCCCTGTTAGTTTTAAAATACCTTCTTAATATCCTGTTCCCAGCTCTCATACACCGTACCATGCTCAATTCTTTTTACTAAATCTATGCTTTCTCTTGCAATGGCTGTATCCCTAATATTAGTATATTGCATACCATTTTCATTAAAAATATACGTTGCTCCTTCACCCTCAAAAACTATTAATTTCTTATCCTTAAAATACATAACTACACGATTCCTAAAAGCTCTCTTACATATATTACTACCTAACCAATCTGGTTTTTTTATCAATATCCCCAAAATAGATTGTGTAGGAGAGAAACCTACTCTAATAGTTTTTAATTCAATGTCTCTATTAATAGACACCTTAAAGTCTAAAGGCCATTCAAATTCTACTCCTTGCTTTCCCTTAAAGTAACTATCTATTATACTACATTCTGGCAAATATCTATTTATCAATTTTTTAAACTGTGCAATAGATAATTTACCACCTTTTTCTAATTGTTTCCAGTCTGACAAGTTTAATGTTCTTTCTTTGCTTTCTATTGGATAATACCTGGCAGAACCCCTATCATAAATTATTGTAGCAGGCATTTTATACTGTACTAATATTGTCATACTTTCATTTTCATTAATTTCTTCATCTCTTAGCCAATCTAAACAAAAAAATAAAAGAGAATATATAAACCTCGTTACCTTATTATCAATTTTTCTAATGTCACTACGAGAGATTACATTAGATTGCATGCATACCTCCTATAACACCGACTTGAGATAGTTGATACTAATATTAAATGCATCACTTATTTCATCTTCATCCATAATTTTGTTCTGTAAGCATTTCTTAACTATACCAATATCTTCTGGAGTAAGATTTCTCTTTTTACCTCCTATATGCCTTAATTGTTTAATTGAAATACATTCGCTATCACAATCATATTCGTAATTTTTTTCAGTATATATCCTTTGGATAACTGTAGGAGATTTTTCACTACGGGGCATATCAAAAAAATTTGTGATTGGTGCATATATATGCAATTCATGAAACGGCAAATCATCTTCCTTTATTTTAACCTCTATTTTTTCTACATGATTAATAGTGCATGAATTAAACTTTATTTTTTTAGGAACTTCAATGATTTTATTACTAAGTTCATACTGAAGTCGATATAATAACTTCTCACCTGCTAATTGTTGCATTTTCGACACCTCCATTT
>JAEYNQ010000021.1 GCA_023412455.1 Bacillota bacterium | reverse complement strand
ATGGTCAGAAGACCTACCACAAGAATGTAGACTAACTCACATAACGAAAAAGTGCCTCAAATAGATGCTATCTGATTTTATCAAGACAGTATCTTTTTTTATAGACGTCATCTTTTGAAGCACTTACACTTATGTCCAGGGATATTTTACGCTTACCCATTTTCTACTTTCTATTAGTGTATACTCAATTGCCGACTGAATTGCTCCTATAATTCCACCACCGTTTTTACTATTGTTTCGTCCGGCAAAATCACCTATGCCATTTTTATAAAGAATACATAAATTTCTTTGATCAATATTTCCCAAAAATTCTCCCTTTGGCAAATACTTATATTCAAACCCAGAAGTAAAATTAGGTTTTACATATCGCTCAATTCCCTCATCAAAATCTTTTTTCATTATATTTTCTGGATGTCTAAACCACACTCCAATATTCCATAAATCCTTGCCTATTGGAAAAACCCAAAAATATTTATCATCACCATGTGTATAATACCAATAATAAAATTTATCTGCAGCTAGGTTTGATGTTCCAGTTATTTGAGCGGATATACCCATGCTCTGTCCTTTAGGTACAGTCCCCTTTATTCCTCTAGCACCTATTGCCCATACGACCCTAAATGATTTATAGCTATTTACTACATATATATTATTGTCCATATGTACTTCATACACTTCTTCATTATATTTTATTCTAGCCCCCACTTGTAATGCTTTTTCTAATAAAAACAGGTCAAAAAGATAACGAGGCATTCCAAGGGAATATGTTCCTGGTCTATATTCCTTGTGTTTTATCTCAGTCTCCTTATGTATAGTATGACCTTTTATCACACTTACCCTATCATCAATTAATTCTAAAACATCTATATCTATACTTTTTAAGAGTTCTATTGCTTTAAAAGAAATGCCTCCTCCACAAATCTTCTCATGTGGTCCAGCTTCTTTCTCAAGTATTAAACATGATTTACCTCTTCGACCTAACTCGTATGCACATATGCAACCAGAAATACCACTTCCAATAATTATATAATCATATATCACTGTTATACCTCTTATTCTTTACATCCATTTTTTTAGTTTCTTCGTACACTAATTTTACTGAATCTATTGATGTATTGCATCTAAGTTCAAAGATTCCAATATCGTTTAGTAAACGTGATAATACCAATATTATTGTCTGCCGTATTCTGAACTTGTCCTGCAAAGGGTACTGACTCATAATAGCTTTAATTCCTTCTTCTTTACATAGCTTCTTTATCTTATTTTCTATTGCCTTCTTCAAAATATATATTCCATGCACTTTAACTTTTTTCTGAATATGTTCATTTGAAACCTTACTCCACGGGGAACTCCAGACATATAAATCATTTCCTATAAGCCCTATAATAGGTCTGTCATCACAAAAGGAATATGCTTTTGTACCAAAGTACTTTATCCATAGTTTGGCATGGGTAGACTTTCCACCTCCGTTTTGAGCACAAAAAACATATGCTTCATTATTAACTACTACTACTGAAGCATGCAAAAAGAACATATGTATTTGAACTAAACAATTAAAGATATATCGAGCAGATTGAAGTACTTCACATTGCCCATAGGATAAATTAGGATGTTCTTTTTTTAGTCTATAAATAGAATTTTGTAGGTTTGGTATGCAAATATCACATTTTCTATTTTCTTCATTACTAACTATAAATGGCTTACTTCTGGATTTCATGATATCAAACTCAAATTTAGCATCAACTAATAAATCACCTATTAAATACATAGATATATCCTCACCTATTTTTTATATAATTACGCTAGATAATAAAGGTTATATCCTATTATCTTATTCATGCTTATCCTAATTGCTGCAAGAACTACATCTCCATACGGCTCATATAAGGACCTATCGATAACCATCTTTTCTTCTAAAAGGTCATATATTTTATAGGTATCCACTTTAGCATATATTTTGTATTCCGTATTCCGATTGCTACAAAATGTTACACTGATACCTTTAAATTTAGAGAACAGAGAAGTATATTTGATGATTTCATTTCGAGTATCATCATCCTCTATTTTTAGGTATTTTATAAACTGTTCAATATAATCCCTATTCTTTGCTACATCTGTAGTTCCCCTAATGCCATACCTATTTACCTTTTCTATCGTAGGATAAAAATAGTAACTTCTGCCTTGTATTAGATTATTTCTAACCCTATAGCCTATAGTATAATTGCGAAAAGACTGGTCAAATATATTAGGAACATCATTAATAATTGTAAGTTGCTCTTTGGATAAGTCGGCATATAAACTTCTATCTAATCTCATAAGATTATTGTGAAAGTTATATGTGTCGATATTACCTTGTTCATCTGCTGAAAATTCGAAGTACTCTAAGCTCCCTATATCAACATAGCGTTTTAAATCGGAATTCGAAAGTATCGCTGCACTCGCATCGTAGTAAATTTTTGATGTAATCGATACTTTGGGGTGGTCAGTATTTCTCATAAATCTTATTCCTCTAGATCGAAAGTCTTTTTCCATATTAGCATCCTCCAACTTTATGAAACATATATTGAAAAATTCTTTTTAACTGTTTGATTATACCCATCACCCTTACCTGCTTTGAAATCATTAATAACTTCATCATTAACAGCAAGTATATTTCTGAATATTTTATTAGATAAACGGCAACTATATTGTATTAACTCTTCTTGTTCCACGTACATATAAGACATACATAGAGCCACCCCGTTACATATCTGTGAACTTTCGCATTCGGTACAGAATTTCTTTCTTTGTTCATTAAGAATGTCGAGCATCTTTATGTACTCAGGGGAATTAAAACATTCATCCAGTGAACTTACTGAGTTAGGGTTTCCGAGACAAAATTGCACATCATTTGGTCTTCCAAAAGGATATATATTTCCATCGGGATTTAAAGCAATCTCTCTGTTAAACCAAAACGGCTTAAATTGGGTGTTACGTCTTAAACAAGAAAACTCTTCGAATGTATAAAACCTAACTCTAAAATCTTTGTCTCGTAACCAGTGTCTATACACTTTCACTAATTCTTCTACGAAAAGGTCAGGATCCATAATCAAAGATTTGTTTTTAGCTCCATATCCCCTTGGTTCAATAGGAAGTGTTTTAAAGTCAAGATTTCTATCATTAAACCAATTGTATATTTGTAATAGATCAGCATATGATTCAGAAGAAATGGTACAGAAAATCCTTATGCGAGCTCCTTTCTTCTGAGCATTACATATATTTGAGTATACAGCATCACTATTTTGGCGTAATACATGATTAAAAGGGCCATCAAATGAAATGTTTATCAAGACATTATTTTCAATTAGTAGCTCGATCATCCTATCATCAAGTATTAATCCGTTTGTTGTAAAGTTATTACTAAAAACTGTGCCATATTTATCAGCTAAATAGTGTTGAAATTGAAAGACACCTTTATAAAACTCAAATCCAGCTAAAGTAGGTTCACCACCATGAAAAGTAACCTTTACATCATTATATTGTTTGGCTGCAATTTCTAGAAAATTATGGACAGTGTCCGTATTTATTAACTCTGATGTGTTTAAGTCATCCCCATTAAAACAATGGCGGCATCGCATATTACAGGATAAAGTAGGTTTTATTGTTAAGGCTATTTTATGGATCATATTTTTTACTCCAGATTTTCATATAATTTGTTTTTATTAAATTCAAGTACAGTATATTCGCCTACTGCTGACATACAGTATTCTCTCATGCTACAATCCTTAGAACAATCTAGCTTAGGCTTTTCTAAAATAATCTGTCGCCCTTGATTGTAGTCTTTAAAATATACCTCTATATTGTCATGGAATTTTTCAAATGTATAACTTTTCACCCAGTCGAAATCCTTGACACAGGTATCGAATATTTTAATGATGAAATTTTTCTTTGCAAAGTATTCGAACATGATTTTCATATAATGACTCGTTGCTTCATTAGTCATAGATACACAGTTATTATTTTTTGATACAAGGGTATCTGCCATTTTAGTCAAATGCACTGCATTATTAAAATACACATTACTGTATGATTCTAAGATTATTTTGAAACGTTCTTCATTTTCAATCATTCTATTATGCAATATTACTTTCAAATCTAGCTTACACTGGACGGAAGTATTGAAACTATTCATCCCTAAAAGTGTTTCATCATAGCTCCCCTTAATACCAGTAATAGAGTCATGCAGCGTTTTATCTCCATGAACTGGCACAATAAATCTAAAATTAGAGTCAAGCAATGTTAAATCTATATTTGATAGCAGTCTTCCATTTGTATAGATCAATACTTCACAATTATATTTTTTTAAACTCGCAAGAAGTCTCATAAATTCAGTATGTAATAGTGGCTCACCACCATTAATAATCACTCTATCATTATGCGAAACATGTTTCTGTTCCAAGTACGCAATAAACAATTCGAGTGGCATCTCATTATGTGGCATAGAATTATGCCATGTGTTATGTGAATAACAAAATATGCACTTGCTGTTACATCCATAAGTGATGTTGAAATAAAATATTCGCTTCATAGCTATCTCCCTAATTTTGGGCAACGTATGTCCCCTCTACCTAATTTGCCAAAATAATGATATGACATTCCGATGCATCCACCATTGCAATATTTTTTATATTCGCATGTATAGCAGACGGTATTCTGTTCCACTTCATATTTAGAGAACTTCTTTATTTCTTCTCCGCTAAGTATTTCCTCTAAGGTAGATTCAGCCAAATTACCTAATGGGAAGTCTGTTAGACATGTACAAGAATACACTGTATAGTCTGGATAAATATAAATTTTATTTTTACCGCTGCCACAATTAAAGCATCTATTCGTTGTACAAAAGGCTTTATCTAATTCGTCTTTTTTAGAATTATATAATTCAAATGGAAAGATCTTTTTTATTTGTAATCTAAGTCTAACAGAATCTAGCATTTTATCTACAAAGTCATTCCATTCTTCTGAAGACATCATATTATTGAAGCCTGCACTTCCGAAAGGCATCTCATATGAAATTCGCCAATATCTCATGTTTTTAAATTTCATTAATTCTTCTTCTAAGCTTAGCATTGAGTCTTTGTTCCAAGTACTAACAACTGATGCTACGCTATATTTGAATCCTTTCTCATCCAATTTACTTAATGTATTCTTGGTCTTTTTGAAAGAACCCGTTCCTCTGATATTATCGTGAACATCTTGTGAACCATCTAGTGAGATTTGAAAGAAAAGATTATCTCTATTTTTTATGTTATTTATATAGTGATCAGTTGTTCCATTAGATGTAACAGTAATAGTTTTTGCATGATCACACATAAAATTAACAATCTCACAAAAGTCTTTATGTAAGGTTGGTTCTCCGCCTGTCAATACAATGTCGTGGGTTATAAATTTGTTATCACTAAATAATTCCTTTAGGCGAGAAAACTCCACATTTTGACCTACTTGACGTCCTCGTATACACATAGAACAGCTTAGATTACAATTGTCTGTTAGCAATAAATAGATCTGCAATATATCATCTCCTTTTATCTGATCATCAAAAAAATAAGCTATCAAAACAAAAAGCTTTGATAGCTTATTCTTTACCGTATTAATAATTAATTAGCTTCTGCCCAAGAAGCCATGTCACATAAACTAGCTTCTTCGCATTCTTGTCTATTAATGTCACTCCAGCATACTTCAGTTCCATTTTCTCTGATAGTAGATTCCATATATATCCCTCTTTCTTATTCATAATAGTTTTATTTGTAGAAAAATTATATACTTTAATAAATCATTTGTCAAATGGCCAACCATTAACCAGAATTTCCCTTTCAGATATAAGGATTTCCATGCTATGTTCCTTTTTTTCATATTCACAGCCTTTGATATATCTGTTAGAAAGAAAAAGCACATTTTGATTTGTTGATCCTACCCAATCCCGCTTGTTATCATATAGGCTCTTAACAAAAGGCCCATCCACTAATATATCTACATAGTTTAGCAAATCGCGAACATATTGATTAGTTGAGTTTAAAATTTCTGTATACGTATATCCAGTGAATAACACTACTGAGAGGTCAATAGTTTCACACCACTGAGCCAATTCCAGCAACCCTTGTGATTGTAATAGTGGTTCTCCGCCCAATAACGAAATACCTTCTATCCCATTTTCTTTCTTTGAACGTAGGATTAGCTCTTTTAAGCCTTCAACATCTACGATTTTATTCTGTATGAACTCTTGCATCTCAGGGTTACAGCACCCCTCACATCTCTGTTTACATCCTTGGCACCATATTGCAAATCTTTTACCAGGGCCTTCTGCCTCAGTACACATACGTACAGATGCTAAATTTAAATAATCCATATATAATTACTCCAATTCAAAATCAAATATAGCTTTATCAGGTCGATTTGGAAACATTGGATTGATTACAATTGTACGTCCTGCCAGTATATCTATCTTATTAAACACATAATTAGAAAGTGGATTTACAACTGCAGATTCCATAGCATTTAAAAGCCCACGACCTCCATTTTCGATTCCTGCCTTGTTAGCAATTGCCTTAAAAGCATTTTCTCTATTATCAAATCTAATTTTTGCATTGTATCTTTCTTTAATGAATTCTTCTATTGCTTTGAATTTGACTTCTGCAATTTTAACAAACACTTCTTCATTATCAATAAAGTTAAATGCTACTATGTTATCACCTATACGATTTAACAACTCTGGTCTACCTAGTGTACCTACAAAATGTTGTTGCACCTTTTGGATAAATTGCTTTTGTACGCCAGCTTTTCCAATGGTTGGGTCAACTTCAGCTGCTCCTATATTAGAAGTAAATATAATAATCGTTTCTGAAAAATATACTGTTTCCCCTTTTCCATCAGTAAGTCTTCCGTCTTCTAATATTTGAAGAAATTTATCTAGGATTTTACCATGAACCTTTTCAATTTCATCGAACAAAATTACACAGAAAGGTTTTTCCTTAATCGCATTTGTAAGTTGTCCACCTGCCTCATAACCAACATATCCAGGAGGTGCACCGACTAAGCGTTGGTCACTATGTTCATGATTAAACTCTGACATGTCAAAACGAATACATGCGTTTTCATCACCGAACACAAATTGAGCTAATGATTTGGCAAGCTCTGTCTTTCCTACCCCTGTTGGCCCTACAAAGAATAAGGTTCCTTTAGGTTTTTTCTGTTTAGATGAATGTTGTAATCCCGAAAAACCTGTATATGCTCGAATGATAACGTCTTTTACTTTTGCAATAGCTTCATCTTGCCCTTTTACACGTTCTTTTAACTTATCTTCAATGGTTGCTAATTTACCTCTTGATAGTTCTTCCCAAGGAGATATCTTCTCCCCATACTTATATAGGTTAATAAGCTTTTCAGCGGTAAATGTTTCATCTGTTATTTGTCTAGATAGTTTCATTATTTGAGCTATTTCTTTTAAGGAGAGCCCCTCTAATGAATCTATTAGGTCATCTTTAAGGACTTTGTTACTATCTATTTGTTGAGCAATTCGTAAACAGCCTTTATTTGTATCAATAAATCGTTCTCTTTCTGTTCTGCCAGGATACGGAACATTTATTGTACTCACTTCAGGATTATTTAAGTAATAAACTGGTGGGATTGTAGCATTGCTTTGTGTAACAATAATTACGATACTAGACACATCATAAAAATTGGTATCTAGCATATTGTAATTATCGCTCTGAATTAATGCTTTTCCTAATGTCGCTAAGTATTCTCGTTCTTTTTCAGATAGTGAATTAGCATTTCCAAAAATATAGTCTGAGTAATCAATAATAATTGCTACCTTATTACTTCTATTTCTTATCACATTTAGAAGATAAGGAAAGAAGTCATCAGGATTCTTATAGGTATTCCCTCCTGCTACTAATGTTGGCTCATCATCGTCAAAATCGTAAGCATTACTAGATTGACATTCATTTGAAGTATTGTCCTCCATTACTACTGTGTCAGAAACACTATAATCTATTCCATCAACTCTATCCCATTTGATAATCTTTTCAAAGCCTTTACTTCTAGCTGCTGAAATAACACTTTGTATTATAGGTTCATATCTTCCATTATTTCTTTGATTAAGCATAATATCAGATGTATTTCCAGATAGGATAATTGAAGATTTAATTCCTATCTCTCTTTCTAGCTTTTCCATCCAACTATCTAAGTTTTTAATAGCCATTAAAGATTTCGACTCCCTTCATTCCCTATAGGTCTTTCATCTTTTGATATCTTATTAGGATTTTCCCATAATATTCTTTCATCAGATAATGTAACAGAGTAAATGTTTTTTAAATCTACATTAAACTTCTCTATATCTTTTAAACAAGTCATTCCTTCATAAGAATCAAATTTATATTTGAGTTTCCCTTTTAGATCAATTCTACATTCAGCTTTTTTACCTGAAGGTTTTTTGGCTACGACTTTTACATAATCCTTATCCCCTTGTGAAATGAGAACTGGCGTTTCAACTATAAACTCTTGACTTCTAAGTTGCTTAACAATAGACTTAACCACTTCTTTTCTTACAGTTTCTGTAATGACCGCATCATCTACTTCCTCTGTAAGTTTTTCCATTGTTTGAACAAGTTCAGTTGAAGCAACTTCTGCTGCTTTAACCCTTGTTTGAAAACTTTCTAATTCAGCTATTAATTGGCGTTTTCTGTTTTCATCTTCTAGCTTTTCTACTTGAAGGTTATTCTTTAATTCTTCTACCTGAGCTAACATCCCTTCTTTTTCTTTCTCTTCTTGTTGTTTCTTTTTGCGTTCAATTGCTTTACTTTCTGCTTTTTTCATAACTTCTTTGATTTGGGATTTTAAAGCACCAACATACTGGTCGACTTCTTTCTTAGAAGAAAACTTCTTAGTAAGCATAGCTTGTTTAATTGCATTCAATTCTTGTTTAGCCAACTCTATAGTTATTGGATTTCGAAGAGTTTTGATTTCGTCATAGTACACATTTAAGAGATTGGCTTGACTTTCTTCAAGGGCTCTTTTCATTTCATCTTTTCTTAATCGTTCATTTAATTCAGCTTGTTGTTGTGCTGCTCGCCCAAGTTCATGCAAGCTTGAAATGTATCTTCCAACACGTTGACTAACTATTCTAGCTTGTGCTGGATTAGTTGATAAGTTTTCTCTAATCTCATTTAAGTCATTTCGTAACCTTTTGATTTCATCAAGAATAAAGTCTTCATATCCTGCTTTAATCATCTGGTCATACTGTTCCATGTATCGTCTATAAAACGGTTCAGTTGTTGCTCTAACTCGTGCATCAAAGATAGCCTGTCTTCTCTGTCTCTCTAACTCATATTCCACATCAAAAGACCTACTCACACTTACACCCTCTCTCTATTTTTTCTTCTTCTTTTTCTTCTTGCCATTATTATTGTTATTGCTTTGTCCATTTTGATTTCCTTTATTTCCACTATTTCCATTTGAATTGTTTTTGTTAGGATTCATCTTATCTTCAAGGCTTCTACTATCCATTGATTGAATACCTTGTGATGAAGCTATATTTCTAAAGTTAATATCATCTGTGATTAATGTTGGTTGTTTTAAGTAGTATTTAAGTGCTACTGATAAAATAAGATTATCATTGCTATCATTGTTTAATTCTCTTGGTAATAGTTCTACATTAGAATTTTCTCTTAGGTTCATCCACTTAGCAGTTTTATACTGTTCTATCTGTCTAATAACCTCTCTAGCTTTATAGCTTTCTTCTGCGTCATCAGACGATTTAAGTTTATCTAACTCTGTTAACACTGTTGTTGGTACAACAAGCATATCTTTTTTGTTTCCACTAAAGTAAGATATCACCTTAGGTTTATTTACTAATGTACTTGTATCTACAACATAGATGTTATTGTAGTGTTCAATATTTTCTCCGAAGAATACTGAAATAATATCTACTACCATCTCAATATTAGCTTTACACATCTCAAATACACAATCTTTCGGAATGTAATCATCAATTGTTCCAATTTCTCTTTCAAGAGCCTTAAGAGTTTGTTCCCATGCATCTGTATGTCTTCGCATATCTTTTAATTTATCTTTATTTCCTACTATAAACGCTACTAGCTTATTCCTTGAACAATATTCATTTATATTTGTATCTCCTAATGTTGCTGAAAGCCTAGATACTGTTTGCTCTAACTTTAAAAATGTCTCTTCTATAATTGTATGCCCTTTAATGTCCTCAGATAGCAAGGTTCCAAATCCATTAATAAAGTTTTCTATTATTGTAGGTGTATAGATATTTTTTAGATAGCCATCCTTTTTAATCCAATTCTTAAGACTTGCATCAATAGATATAATATATCTCCAAAGTCCATCTAGTTTCTTAATGCTTTCAATTCCCATTGTTTTTTCAAGTAGTGCTTTAATTGCATTTCTTAAAATATGAGGTTCTCTCTCATAAATTTTTAGTGGCTTAATTAGATTAATAACATCTGTAAGCTCTTTTATTCCATTGATTACCCTATTTTCAGCTATAGCGTCTATAAATACCTTGTTCTTTAATTCATCTAAATTTGGTCGTCTATCAAAGATTTTCTTACTAGCTATTTCGATATATACCACAAATTCCGACTTGTCATTAAGGCTACTCATATTCTCTAACGCTTTATACATGTATTCCTGTAATAGCACATCATTTCTCAAGGCATTCATTAATACAATGATTGTTTTTTCTTCCTTGTAGTGTTCTTCTACTAAATCCATAATACATAGTCCAAGGTTTTTTTCTACTTTTTTAGGGATATAACCAATCTCTATTTCTTCATTACCTGCACTATTATGAATATCTAAAATACCTGCATATACTTGTCCCGAATCTCCCATGTATAAACAGTTATCAGGCAAAAGCCTTTTCGGGGAGTGTACAATTAGCTGGTCATTGTTTTCTCTAAAAGAAAACTCGATTGCATTATCTATAATAACAATCCCTGCGTGGTTAATCGCTTTATTCTTTTTATTCTTAGACTTCTCAACTCTTTTAGTTTTCGGCTCAATTGTAACATGGTTACTCCAAATTTCATTAGAAATAATAGAGCTTACATTTAAATTCACCATTTCTCGTATTTTAGTAATTACTTGAGAACCATAAAACACTTCTTTAAGTTCAGCTTCTGGATCGGCTATATGTATTCTATTTAAAGAAGAAAGTTCTCCATTTGAATTAATCATGTCAATTATTTCATCTCTAAACAATAAAGCATTAACTTCTTCTTTTTCAACGTTCTTAATAGTGCATAAGCCATTCTCACCTAATTCAAACTCTTTAGTAGTATTTTTCCAAATAACCTTTCTATCACTTTCTATAAGGTCTTTAATTGTTGTGGTTTGCTGCAACCATGGATATTTTTTGTCATTCCTTGCTTTCTTTCCTTCTAAGAACATTTTTATCAATGAGGCTGGATAGGCAGATTCCTCTGCCTCATCCCTATCAATAATTGATAATCCACTCTGAATTGTTGAATACTTTGTTATAGTTCCTTCAAGTAGAGTTTCTGAAAAAAGGTCATAGAAAAGTATTATAACATCCTCTCTGTCTTCCCCAGGTAAAAGTCCTTTTCTTTGCATTTCTAAGCCTACATCTGTTAATTTAACATCCCTCATTAAAACATCTGTTAAAGAAACATCATCATATAATGTAGGAGCTTCTACAGCCCCTAAATCATAAAGTTGTAATAGACACGGTTTAATTAATAAGTCGCTATCTGCAATCCCAAAAAGACTCTTAAATATTGTATCTAGTGGAACATCTAAATAACGATTCATTTGTTGGGCCATGCTAATGCTTTCTAAGATAACCCACTCAATAGCTGTTGATTTTCTCGCTGTAAAATGAGTGATGTTCGTTTCATAACTGACTAAAGGATAAGAGAGTTTAATTTCGCCTAGTTTCATCTTTATTCGCCTCCTTGCACTTCATTGAATTCATTTAAAATTTCTGCTTCCACTTCTGCTGATATCAATTTATTTGAACTCATGAAACAAGCTTTGTTGTTTAATGTATCTATGATATTTTGATATACATACACTGTACGTTCACCTGGGGTATCCATTTTAGGAAGTTTAATAGGTTGATTTTCGTACATTCTTCTCGAACCTAAGATAATTAACAGCTCTTGTGCACGAGAAAAGGCTACATTAATACGTTCAAATGCTGTTACGTGTGACTCTTCATTCTTACGTACAACACGAGGATTTCTAACTAAGCTAGTAATAATAATTTGTTTTTCTTGACCTTGGAATCTATCTACTGTGTTAATCGTTACAGAGATTGTTGTAAACTTACGTTTTTTATTAAGCTTTCTAAACTTATCTCTAATCTCATTAACTTGTAGTTGATAGAAACTAATGACACCTACAGATTTTTGATTACCTGGGCCATACCCCAATCCTTTATAATAATCATCCATTTTAACCAGGAGTTCCATAATCATGTACTGTTCAAGGATATTGGCACTTGATGTACTTCCTTTAGGTCTTGACTCATAAAACTCTTGTCCACTAGGCAGAATAGATGAATCAATCCAATATGCGTGTTTGTCAGGACGAATAAATGTACCACCATCCAATCCTTTAAGCATAAGTTGATGAGCTTTTACCTTATTCTCTGCTTCTTTATCTAGTCCTGCAATTAAGCGTTGCTCATAGAATCTATTAATAATATCCATGATATCTGAGTGCATTCTATATTGAGTAAATAATGAACTCTTAATCGATGGGTCAGCATTTTCAAAGTAATCTTTGAATAGAGATGCTGTAACCATGTTTTTAAATCTATTAAAGCTTTCAGGAGTCATGAGGTCTTTGATTTCTTCTGGAACCTCCTCATCACTCTTTAATAACTCATTATAAGACTTCTCATGTTCATTAAACATTGGAGGTAACTGTCTATGATCTCCTACAAGAATTGCTTTTCTAGCTTTCATTAAAGGTATTAACAATTCAGGAGGAGTAGCTTTACTTACCTCATCAATGATAACTACATCAAAATCGTTATATCCATTTTCGGTTAGATTGTTCATGTTGTCTGTACATGAAATACCAACAACGTTACAAGCGTTAATATATGTTTTTTGATAGTATTCTTGGTCGTAGATAAATGATTCTTCATCATTAAGTCTAGTTTTAAAATTCTCCAGTGTGCCTTTCCAGTCGCCTTTGATTTGGCTTTGTTGTCTCCTTTGTTCTTGATTAAGGCTCTTTCTACGTTTAATCTCATTTATAATATCTTCTACTTCTTTAGATTCTGTTTTGTACTTCTCTGATAATGTTGTTAATGTATTTTTCTTTTCATCTCTTTGTTTTGTTAGTTTTTCTAATTCAATGCGAACTACTTCGCTTTGACTATTAATGAGACTTAATTGATTCATCAATTCTTCTGTGTTATGTATTACAGATTTTCTGCTTTCTTCTCTAAGAAAGATAATGCTTTTCTTTAATTCAGTATCTAATTGAGATAATTTATTGTCTAGTAACTGAATAGAAGGTTTAAGCGTAATTGGATTATTTAGCTTATCTCTATAACTGTCACTAAATAAACTGCTTTCTACTTCAGTTAATACTAATACAGAAGACCCTTTTTTTAAACTATCTATTTGTTTTTTAATCGCTCTAATCTGAGCTGCTACTTCTAATAACTCATCATCATCATCGATAATAGAAACTTTATCTTTTAATTCTCGTTGTTGCATTTCTAACATTTGAATTTCTGCTACATTATCTTGTGATCCTGTTGCTGATTCTGTATTTACAACAATCTCTTTGAGTCTCCACATATTACGAATAATAAATGCTAACAATTCATTTTCTGTTTGTATGCTTAACATATTATGGTCTAATACTGAAGGCGAAATATTAATACCTAGATTAATCATTTCACTAATCAATGGATTTAAAGCACTCTCTACTTGTCTTAGTTGACTTGATGTAAGAAATAGCATTGTTTCCTTTTGCTCCAAGACAAAATCTTCAAATGCACTTAATTGAATCTTTTCATTTTGGATATTCTCATTATGTACACGTATTTCATCTACGCATTCTTGAATATCTCGTTTTTTTATACGAATATCCTCATTTTGATTAATCAGCTTTTGAATTTTAGCACTAATAACCTCTATATCTTGCTGGAATAAAGTAGCATCTCTAATATCTCTATCGTACATCACGTCATTTTCTTCTATTTCGTCCCATCTATCAAGCCATCTATCTGAAATCTGCTTAGACAATGACTGATAGTAGTATTTCAAAGCCACATCTTCTGCAAACTTGCTAACCTCTACATCTTTACCACGTCGCTTTTGCTTGCCTTTTTGTCCTAATCTAATAGCTCTAATTTCAGGCGTTGCCGCTAATCTATCTAAGGCATTATCTACGGCATCATTTGATTGTGACGCTACCAATACCCTATCACCTTTACGAACAAATTGGTAAATAGCTTCTGCAATGACAGTAGTTTTCCCTGTTCCCGGTGGTCCTTGTATTAAGCTTAAATCAGGAGCATCTAACATTGTATAAACAGCTTTTCTTTGACCTTCATTTTTTAAAATATCCTCATTTAGCCATTTTGTAATCGTACCCTCTGAGCTAGTTTCAGGTATTCTTGCCCTTTTAACATCAAATAACCATAATGCAATATTAGGAGAATAACTTTCATCTCTTTTTAACTGATTAATAGCTGTTTCTAAACGATTAATTAATACAAAATCACCTACTGCTGATAATGCCAAGAAACCATCTGAATCTAACTTAGTTAAGACGTTATCATAGATGTATTGTGTAATCTCTTTTTCATCTGCATTCATTTCTGTAACAGTTGTCATGTCTGCTCTATTTAATTCAAAAGCTACTTTTACAATATAAGGATTTTCGAATTCCTCATTAATAACTTCTCTTTCCCTGTCGTGTTTCGAATTGTCCTCATCATAGTCCTTGTCTTCATAAGCATCCATATCATCATAATAGCTTTCATAATCAATACCTGTGTTTTCTGACATTTCTGTATCAACTACATCTTCAGCAAGTGCACCTTCTTCGTTTGCATCTTCATCAACCTCTAAAACTTCCTCTGCAACTTCTTCTATTTTTTCATTGTAGTAATATGACTCGACCACACCTTTGTATCTTCCTAGCTCTACGCTTTTCGAGAGTCGTTGTTTTTTACCCTTCTTCTCTTCGTTTAATTCAAAGTGCCAGTCATTGCTAGAATAAGAGTTACTAAACACTTGAATGTCTTTGTATAAGTACTTTCTAAAACCTTTAAACTCTTCTTCACCTTCGCAAATCAGCCAAAATACAATTCGATTTTTTTCTTCATCTACCGATGTTTTATAATACTTACATCCAAGAACTTGTCTTCTCGCTAATTCTCTTCTCCATTTAAGATATTCTTCCCATTCGGTTAAGCATTCCTCAGTATGTTGAGTCAAAGACTCTGCTTCATCTAAAATATCTCTTAAGAAATAGTCTTTACTTCCCATAGGAAGATTTGTATGGAATGGTCTTGCTGATACGTCTACTTCAAAGTCTAATCTTTCACTATCAGCTGTTTCTTGAATAGAATCGATTACAAATTCATAGTTATCTCTATGTCCTTTAAAAAGAAGTGATATACCTTTAGGAAAATATTGATCCAAAAAGCTACCTTCTCTTTTTTCTGGTCTAATTGCCAAAATCTGTTCTTCCCTACCACTTGATTTATAAAATGTCAGGTTTCTTATGTACATTTGAGTTAAAAATCCTTCTGAAAACACTGATTCCATGATTGTTTCCATTAAATTATCTGTCAATATTTCATTAAGTTCAGGATATTTGCTCTTTAATATCTTCTCACTAGTATCAAGTTTATTACGTCTTTCTTCGAACATCTGACGATTTTGGTTTAGTCTTATATATAATTGTCTATCTGAATATTGTAAGTCACTATTATCGATGTCTTCAATTTCTTTATTATTTTCATTATATATATCATTTTCGTCATCAATTATGATGCCTTCATTATCATTAGTGTTCATTTTAGTCTCCTTTCTTTTATTTTTTGATTTTTCTGCATTTTTATTATATATTAAATAAGATTATGTGTAAATTTACTACCAAGCAAACATCGTATAAAGTTTATGCAATTCAGATACTATTACAACATACACTTACATTTTATTACTCTATTCAACTGTTCACTATATCTAGACTTTTACTAGTAAGTTTTCCAAATAAAAATATTGAAATAATAGCTTTTGTCTATTACATATGGAGCTTTACTTCATTTTAGTTACTTTTTCACAGTATCTTTATACTTTCACTTCATTCTTACATTATATATACAACTTTACTTCAATTTTCAATGAAGTAAATCTTCTAATATACCTAAAAATCTTTTCTACAAAGAAAGTGGCTACAACCATTGATTTTATTTGGTTACAGCCACTTTCTTTATCATTATTGCAATATATAAACTTTTACCTCGCTGAACATATTTTATCTATTTACTTTTAATATATACTTTTTTATAATGCATAACAATTATATATATTACCATCTATTGAACAGATTTTATTGCTAGTTATAACTCTGTATTTTCTATTGAGTAGATTGCCATGC
>JAEYNQ010000013.1 GCA_023412455.1 Bacillota bacterium | reverse complement strand
TTGCAACTTTCTGCCCAGTACGTATCCTCATCACCTAACCGAGAAACCACGCGTGGCAAATCATGATTTTCTATAAAAAGGGCATTCCATCCTTTGTTATACAGTGCCTCTTGCCACTTAGATAGGGTTTTCTTCAAGTGTAAGGCATTTACCCTATAGGGGGTTTCTACTTCTTCGCTCCCTTCCTGTACCCATAGGTCGAGATGTTCAAATTGAAAAATCATATTAAAAGGCCCCTGATCTCCTGCCCAATCTTCTCCTTCTTGAGCCACTACGCCATTGGCCTCTCCTACTGTCATAATATCGTAGTTCCTAAAAGTTCTTTCTGTCAGTTCATTTAAGAAGGTGAGGATCCCTGGTTGATTCATATGCTGACTAAAGGATGGGACATAGGGAAGATTATGTGGATTAGGTAAATTAGGTAACCCCTCTGCCTTTTTAATATGGCTAATGGCATCTATCCGAAAGCCATCTATCCCCTTATCTAACCATTTATTAACCATTTCATAAAGAGCCTCTCTTACTTCTTGGTTTTCCCAATTTAAATCAGGTTGTTTACTCCCAAAGAGATGCAAGTAATATTCTCCTGTCCCTTCGTCATACTTCCAAGCTGAGCCCCCAAAGATGCTTGCCCAGTTATTAGGCTCTTTGCCCCCTACGGGCTTTCTCCATATATACCACTCTCTTTTTGGACTAAGCTTAGAGGATCTTGACTCTATAAACCAAGGATGCTCGTCACTGGTATGATTAATGACCAAATCCATAATAAGCTTCATTCCTCTTTGATGAACCTCTTTTAAAAGGGCGTCAAAATCAGCCATTGTTCCAAATTCCTCCATAATGGCATGATAATCACTAATGTCATAGCCATTATCCTCATTGGGTGAAGCATAAACAGGAGATAACCAAATCACATCGATTCCTAAATCCTTTAAATAATCTAACTTGCTCATCACCCCTCTTAAATCACCTATTCCATCGCCATTGCTATCCATAAAGCTTCTGGGATACACCTGATAAGCTACAACTTTTTTCCACCATTGCTTTTCCATATTCTTTCTCCCTCTCTAAGTCCATTTCTCTATCTTGTTTTTTATTATTTAAGCTATAAATCCTTTATTGAGTTTTTTAACAATAGTAGTATACTAATAATAAATGTAAACTTCTTATAGATATCTGCTAATCTATAACATAAAATTGCTAAAGGAGCTCTTATGGAAAATCTAAACCGTAGTTTTTTTAAAGAACAAGGTATTCATGGGGACCTTATGTTCCCTATGAAAATCTATCCTACTTCCCTAGATGAAAATTTCCCCCACATGTGCCTTCACTGGCACGATGAAATGGAGCTCATACATATCCATGAGGGAGAGGGGACCTTCTTTATTAACTTAAAACCCTATACAGTCAAAGAAGGGGATCTTCTTATCATTCCTCCTCAATGTATTCATTCTGCTGCCACCCAAATGGCCTCCTCCATCTCTTATGATGCTATTGTTTTTCATCTGGACATGCTACGTAGCGCCAGTATAGATAGTGTCACCATGGACTATATTACACCTCTTGTAAATGGGGAATTATCAACACCTATTTTACTTCATCCAAACGGACCCCATTATTCCTCTGTTCTTCATACCATTATGGCTATTTCCGAAAGCTATCAAACGGGAAGTCCTGTTTATCAGTTGGAGATCAAAGCTGCCCTCTTTCAACTTTTTGCCCTCCTCTATGGTCATGGTTTTATTCAAAAGTCTACTGCCTCAGAGACTGGGCATACCCAAAAAATTGAAAAGATTAAGCTTGCCATCCAATACATCCTAGAGCACTATAATGAAGATCTCCCTATTCAAACATTAGCAGACCTTTTGCAATATAGTGAATACCACTTTATTCGCTTTTTCAAAGAACAAACAGGTTCAACCTGCATTCAATATATCAATACCATTCGCCTTCAAAAGGCTTGTGAGCTTCTGCTTTCTACCCCTCTTTCCATTACAGAAATCGCCCTTGAAGTAGGCTTTCAAAACATCTCTTATTTCATTCGCACTTTTAAGGCAAAATACAACTGTACACCTAATGCTTATCGCAAAAAATATACTTTATGTCCATCCAAATAAACCCTATAAAAGAATGATAAAAGGCTAGTAACTCTATATTTATTTCATTCTTTTATAGGGTTTTTACTTTATTATTATATTATTATTTAAAGATAATGTTTGATCTATTCGAAGGTAATATTTTACTTACTTGAAGTCCTTAAATTTTACATGAAAGACCCACTTTTTACATATCCTTTATTTTATAATCTCTCCCACAAATAACCCTTACTATACACTATAAAAGGAGCATAAATAATGGATTTACATTATGTCCAAGGACAATCTATTTTTACTTCTCTTAACAAAGTCCCTCGCCAATACCCTTATCTCACAGAAAATCTTGAAACAGATGTGATTATCATTGGAGGTGGCGTAACAGGTAGTATTCTTGGCTACTATTTTTCTAAAGCACATATTCCTGCTATCCTCGTAGAAAAGCGTCGTATTGCTCATGGGAGTACAAGCATCACTACCTCTTTACTGCAATATGAATTAGATGAAAATGCCAGAGACTTAGAACCTTATACTTCTCTTCAAAATACAGTAAGAGCCTATAAGTTAGGCCTTAAAGCCTTGTCTGAAATCGAAGACTTTATCCAGTCCTACGGCAACAAGTGTGATTTTGAGCGGAAGGATACACTCCTTTATACAGCTAAGGAAACCAAAGTATGTGAAATAGAGGAGGAATACAAAATCCGTAAAGCGTGTGGTTTAGAAGTAGATTTTATCACTTCTGATACCAATCCTTTTAGTTTTGACTTAAAAGGAGGACTTTATTCCCATCAAGGAGGTGCACAACTAGACCCTTATCTCTATACCCATCACTTACTAGAAGTAGGGTGTCGAAAGGGTCTGCAGGTCTTTGAAAATACTGAAGTTATGGCGCTTCATTACCAACCGGAAGGTGTAGAAGTTGTGACAAGCTATGGCCATACACTAAAGGGCAAAAAAGTCATCGTAGCTACAGGCTATGATACAGATTCTTTTAGCAAACGCAACTTCGGCGTCAAAACTGTAACCTATAACATTGCCACTAAGCCTGTTGCCACCTTTGAAGGCTGGACCAATCAGGTCCTCATTCGAGATAATCTAGACCCTTATCATTATTACCGTACAACCAAAGACCATCGCATTCTAGCAGGTGGTGAAGATATTCCTTTCCAGCCAGGAATCTATGACGAGAAAACAGCTAAGGAAAAGTATGACATTTTGCTCTCTCAGCTTAAAATGATGTTTCCTCATATCCCCAGTATCGAATTAGACTATGCCTATTGTGGCGCTTTTACTTCTACAGCCGATAACTTAGGCTTTATCGGTGAAGACCCTCAACATAAGCAGCTTTGGTATTGCCTGGGTTATGGTGCCAATGGCATTTTATTTGCTATTTTAGGGGGTATGATGTTAAGTAAGCTCTACCAAGGCAAGGTAGATCCAGATTTAGAACTCTTCAAAGTGAATCGTTTTGATAAATAATGATAAGGAGGGTATTACGATGTTCATTCCTAAACGTCTTATTTTTGAAAAAGATGTCCTCGATTATCCGATGGCTAAAAATATCCTAGAGACCTTTAAAAATCATTCTGGGATTGAAATCATCCAGCTTTCTTCTAATCGCATCAAAGAGCATATCCCAGGGGAAGACCTCTCTACCCAGTTTCGGGAAGGTAAAAAGACCTTGGTAGTCGATACAAAAAAGAGCCTCAAGTTCCAATCCTGTAAACCCTCTGCCCATTACCAGCTTCCTTTGGTTTCTGGTTGTATGGGGCAATGTGAGTATTGCTATCTTAACACTAATTTAGGCGATAAGCCCTTTATAAGGGTACATGCTAACCTTGAAGAAATCCTTGAGCAAGCCAATCACTACCTTCAGGAGCGATTACCTGATATCACGATTTTTGAAGGTGCTGCTACCTCAGACCCTGTCCCAGTAGAGCCCTATACCCATGCCCTTGAGCAAGCTATTACTCTGTTTGCCGAAAACCCACATGCACGCTTTCGTTTTGTCACTAAATATACGGATGTAGACGGCTTATTAAAACTCCCCCATAAAGGGCATACAGAAGCTCGCTTTAGTATTAATACAGACTTTGTGATTAATACCTATGAAAAAGGCACTGCCTCCAGAGATAGAAGGCTTGAAGCCAGTCTAAAAATGATAGAGGCAGGCTATCCTGTAGGCTTCCTTATTGCACCAGTCTTTATCTATCCCCATTGGAAAGAAGACTACCACGAGCTTCTAGAGCTCTTAAAAGTTCAGCTTCCTCAAAAACTGGATTTTCCCATTACCTTTGAGATTATCTCTCATCGCTATACCCTCATAGCTAAAAATAGAATCCTGCAAGTTTTTCCACAAACAACTCTCCCTATGGCAGAAGAAGAAAGGCAGTTTAAATACGGCCAATTTGGTTATGGTAAATATGTTTATCCTAAAGAAACCATGGAAGAAATTAAAACCTTCTTCACTCATGATATTGAAAATCTTTTTAGCAATAAAAAACTTAAGTATATCATTTAATATTTATTGTATAAATGGACATACTAAGCTTGCATAAAACAATTAAAGGAGTTAAACCATGAAAAAGAAACATCCCATGAGAGTAATCTTTACCTTAGCCCTTGTGCTAATCATGAGCCAAGTATCTGCATTAGCTGCACCTCACTTAACTAATCCAAGCTCAACTCCCCCATCCCCACAGCAACCTACTGGCAACAAGGATATTGTTGATCGTGCTATGGAGGATAGTCGCCTTTCAACACTGGTAACTGCACTTAAGGCGGCAGGGCTTGTAGATACACTCAAAGGAGAAGGTCCTTTTACAGTCTTTGCACCTACTAATGAGGCTTTTGCTAAACTCCCTGCTGGTACTTTAGACAATCTTCTAAAGCCAGAAAACAAGGAGCAGCTAACGAAACTACTTACCTATCATGTTCTCCCTGGTAAAGTTACCTCTAAAGACGCTGCTGCACTTGCAGGCAAACAGGTTAAAATGCTCAACAATGAGAAAGCACGCATCGAAATGCAGGATGGCTCTCTTTATATTGCTGG
>JAEYNQ010000307.1 GCA_023412455.1 Bacillota bacterium | reverse complement strand
AAGAAGGTCGCAATATATTTGAGGTACCACAACCTTATAAAGCAGCTCCTGCTGTTATGGGAATATTCGCTACTAGGTCACCTCTTCGCCCGAATCCTATTGCCTTAACCACTGTACAAATCATTCAAATTGACTATGAAAAAGGTATCATTCAAATTCCCTATATTGATGCTAATAACGGTACTCCTGTATTAGATATAAAACCATACACCCCCAGCCTCGATAGGGTTGAAACTCCCATGGTGCCAGAATGGTGCAAACATTGGCCAAAGAGTGTAGAACAATCAGGTGATTTTGATTGGGAAAATGAATTTAACTTTTAGAAAACGTTCACTTAGCCCTGTAGGGGAAATATCATATTCAGAGTCTTATACATCATCAAAAGCCATCCTTTATCAAAAAGATGGCTTTTAATGATGTGATAACTATCTA
Source organism: Bacillota bacterium (assembly GCA_023412455.1). Classification (GTDB taxonomy): domain Bacteria; phylum Bacillota; class Clostridia; order Lachnospirales; family Cellulosilyticaceae; genus Sporanaerobium. The sequence goes on along the minus strand of JAEYNQ010000307.1, from coordinate 9,817 downwards.
CAAGAGCTTAAAACACAATTCTCCGCTCAAAGGCATCTTCCAGTAAGTCCCTTAGAGTCCCTATCTAGCTACTGCTGGACAAAAAAAACTAATGGGCGGTCTACACCTTGTTACGTTGAAATATAATAACTTACTTTATTGCTATCTTTCAGAATAAGCTTAAGTATGACTTCTTCTTAACTTCATTACTTCATCAACAGGTAAACCTATTTTAGTCGCAATAGTTGCATCATCTAATACATCTAATAATGCTTTGGCAAGCTCTAGTTCTCTCTCACGCTTCCCTTTTTCTATCCCTGTTGCAATAAGATTTGCCCTTTCATGAGCTGAATCTTCTCGGGCTTTATAAAGTGCTAGCATCTCTGGATCACTACTTAAATGCTCTAACTTCTCTTCTGCTTTTCTAATTGCTGGTTCCATCTGCATTAACACCTCCAGTTCCTCCTCATCTACGTCTGTCTCAAGAAATCTAAGCCATCTTAGAAGAGCCTCATCCTTATAATTCTTCTCTTTTAGTGCTCTAAACTTTGGCAGTTCAATAAAATGTATTTCTACCAAATCCTCTAATTTTCAAAAAGTGGAGTAGGGTTAGCTAGGTAGGTTCCGCTAAGTAGTCCAGCTAGGTGACTTACTTCCAGCTGCTGTCTTATATCTTCGAGATGCTCCAAGGCATCTTCCAGTAAGCCCCCTAGCTTCCCTACCTAGCTACTGCTGGGCAATAAGTATCTGCTTGGTAGTTTACACCTCGCCTATAAAGGAAAAATCATACTCAGAGTCTAATACATCATCAAAAGCCATCCTTTTAAGTATTCTAAAAAGATGGGTTTTAATGATGTGATAAATACCTACAAGGGCTTTAAACACAATTATTGTTTATTCATAGTAAAATGTTTAGCTTATTACGCCTATATAAGAGTCTTTACTATTCCCTATTTATTAAAACAAATTTAATTTTTTCTGAACGAATATCTTTTGTTGCTAATTGCTTACCAAAGATATCGATCAAATTTATGACCTTTCTTTCATAATCCTGCTGATCATAATAATATATAACAAATCCCATGGATTTATTGTATAGTTCTTGTATGATATCCCCATCAGTACTATCCATTGAGTGACCATAAAAGTGTATTATAGGATACATTGTATCTCCACATTCATCTGTCTGTAGCATTTTACTATCATCTATATAGCCGGTAAATTTTTGTATTCGTTGAAAATACTTTTTAAACCAAACGAAATTTAATGCTTTTTCATTCTTATCTCTTATTCCTAGTACCATATTCTTCTTCTCTAAACTTCCATGAATGTAAAATATATTTTCATCTGAAATATTATATATTTTACAAGTACTAGTATAATTAAAATTGATGACATACAATGGATTAATAGCAGCAATCTGTGATGAAACCTTTAATTTATCACATTTTCCGCCAATTTGTTGCATATTTACAAGATATATTCTTAAAGCTTCATTTAATCCATCTAAGTGATTTTTCAATTCCTCAATAATTTTATCTGTATTTAATCCGTATATCTCATTATAATATCTAGGTTCTATTAAAAAATTCTCATTAGCCACTTGTTTTATAACACCAAATTTTAAAAGAATCATTGTTCCCAACACTCCTAATTTCTTTACATAAACATTATTAAGCTTACTAATTATACTTGGATAATTTAATAGAAATTTATCAAGCTCCGCTAATATGTTTTCAATTTCTCTTTCAAAATCTATCCATCCTGGGATTACTCTATCAAGCTCCAAAAAATATTTTATAAACCCGTTTTCTTTAACTATGTATTCAAGTTCTTGTGCACAACTCGTATCTTCTAGTAATCTTTCTTTATTTTCTTCCTTTATATAGTCAATAAAATCATTATATCTTGTTCTTAGTCCATGATGAAGGTCAAATCCATTTCCTACCACTAATACATTATGTACCATATACTCTTCTCTCCTATAATCAACTACTAAAATGTAATAATTTCATTAAATAATAGATATATAATAGATATAACATTCTATACATATTCTATTATATCGTCTCTTTCTTAAACTTCTTTTTCATCCCAACTCCCCTCCTTGTATAATATGGCTCTTTATTTATCTTAATCCCTTACATTAATCTCCTATTGTCTAAAACAGTATAAAAACCTAATAAACACTACATCTTGTATCTTCTAGTGGATTTCATGTAGGTTTATTAGGCTAAGCTTATTTATATTCAATTATAGTTTTTCTTTTAATACTTCTTTTAGTAATTCAACCGCACTTTCCTCCTCGGGATTATTAGTACCAAGTTCCCCACGAAAAGCACGTGCAATAATAGCCTTTTTCATTAGGTCTATTTTTTCAACAACATCACTAAGTTCTTGTGCTTGTTGCTCCTTTAAAAATAAACTATCTAATACTTTCACAATCTCTTCTTGTTCTTTCAAAGGTGGCAAAATAAACTCTAATTCTCTCACTTTTTGACAATTTAATGCTTGTGGACCTGTTCCATTTCCCTTTTCTCTATTATTTTCATATTGCTTTTGTAACCAATACCATATGAATCTAGGTTGAACTTGCTGGTGACTAGTATCAATAGCTGCTACATTCTGATTAGTAGTTGCTTCTATATCTAAAACAGCACTTTGTCCACGTGTTTTTCCTTCTCCTATCATAGCAATTAATACGGTTCCCTTAGGTAATATTTTTACAGAAGAGTTATCATATCCACTCTGTGTTATAGACTCTTTAGTATTAGTAATAATATTGTTTTTTACCTCACCAGAGCTAACCCAAGGTATATTACCATTCCAATATTCACTTTGTTGCCTAGATGGTGTACTTCCGTTAGTAACTACTGCAATAGCTCCTATACTACATTTGTACCAAGTGCTATATCTTATTTCTTCTATAACAGTTATTCCTTGCTGTGATTCAACTACTTGCTTAACATTTCTTGCAGGCATATTTTTAGAATAGTATTGTAGTACACTAGAGATTATATTGTTTTCATGTTCACCATTTCCTTCACGCCATTTTGCAGTGAGTTCTCCCGTAAAAGCTTTATGCAAGATAGCTGCTTTGCGATTTTCAAAGGAATCTAAAGCACTTTGTGCAAGCTCTTTTGCCGTATCTAATTTTTCAAAAAGAGATTCAATCCTCTCAACAATACGTTGCTGCTCTGGAAGTGGTGGTAGGGGAACCAATAATTCTCCAATTAATTTACCACTAATATTAGGCTGTGCTCCACCATAAGCACGTTTTAATATCTCTTGATTTTTATCCATTATATAGTAATTTCTAAAACTAGTACTAATTAATCTTTCATCTAATATTTTAATATTACCTACCCGTTGGTTTAGATATGCTGGTTTATCTGATTTATATATCCCATTTTTCCCAGTAGTAGCTCCGGACATAGCAATTAGCAAATCTCCATTGGTAACCAAAAATTTGTCTGCCATATTTGCATCTTTTATACATACGCATTCACTTAAATCCACATTATTATCTACAATATTAGATATTCTTATTAATGGTACTCCTGTTTTCTTATAATCAGTACTTTTGAAAGCATATCCATTTTCTAGTTTGCATAAATTAGAGAATTTTGTCCATACCCAATTACTTGGTATTATATATGGCTGTTCTTCATTAACGATAGTATTTTTCACTTCCACTCTAGCCATTACTTGTCACCACCTAAGCTTTTGAGTTCTTTGACAACACTCATGATTAGGTCCATAGCCTCTTCTAGCTGAGCTACTATTTCTTCTCCACTTTCAATAGGGTCTTGTAAGTCTTCGTAATCTAATACACTTTCATCTCTGATAAGTCCTAGGTCTAAGCTATCGTATTTCTCTTTGATTTGCTCTCTTGTAAAGACTGAGAAGCGTTCATCCTCTACCTTATTTCTATCTTCTGCTGTGTAGGCTTTAATAAAGCTTTCAAAATGCTCTAACTTAAGGGGATTAGTCTTCCCAAAGCTTGGCATATTGGTACGCATATCGTAGATCCAAACTTCTTTGGTATTATCTTTCTCTGTAGTTCCTCTGGTGAAGAAAAGAACATTGGTTTTAACCCCTTGTGCATAGAAAATACCTGTAGGTAATCTTAAGATTGTATGAAGATTACATTTATCCATTAAGTCTGCTCGTATAGAGGCTCCATCACCATCTGCAAAAAGAACGTTATCGGGAAGGACTACGCCTGCTCTTGCTTTTCCTGTGGTACGAAGGCTTCTATAAATATGTTGTAAGAAGTTTAGCTGTTTATTAGAGGATGGGTAAGTCAGGTCATCACGTGTAGTACGTTCTCCCCCTTTTTTAGTTCCAAAAGGTGGGTTAGTAAGAACTACATCATAGCCTTTCATTTGTTTGCCCATATTCGAAAGGGTATCTCCCAAATAAATTTGTCCTTCTATGTCATGGAGCATGGCGTTCATTAGGGCTAATCTATGCGTATCGTGTACTAATTCACACCCTGTGAAAGCTTCTTCTCTTTGAAAGTCTTGCATGTCTGCATCTAGTTCAAATAAGTTGTCAGTTCGTTTTTTAATATGTTGGTCTGCTGCAATCATAAAGCCAAAGGTACCACAAGCTGGGTCATTACATCTTTCTCCTGGCTGTGGGTCTATAAGCTCTGTAATAATGTCAATAAGCACACGTGGAGTAAAGTATTGGCCTGCCCCTGATTTTTTCTCATTGGCATTTTTCTCAAGAAGTCCTTCATAAAGATTTCCTAATCCTTCTTCTTTAGCAGAGTACCAGTCTAATTCATCAATAGATTTAATAATCTTCTCTAGGTTCTTTGGCTCTTCGATATTACTTCTGCTTCCTGCATAAATCTCACGAATACGCCCTGTACAATACTCTCCAAACTCGCTTAATAGCGTATTATAATATTTTTTAAGTTCTAGTCCTTGCAATTTAGAAAAATATTCCCATGTATAGCTTTCTATAGCCAGTGATTCTGTACGTGTTTCATCTTTAATAATACTTTTAGTGATATTTTCTTCTTGTCCTGTTTCATTCATCATTTTGAGGAACAAGATGTAAGTAAGCTCTGTTACGTACTGATGATAAGTAATGCCATCATCACGTAATACATTACATAAGTTCCATAGTTTTGATACAATTTCTTGATTGGTCATAATATACTCCTGTCATCATATAAATAATCGTTTACTTCTTCAATAATCGCTTCTAACTCATTCTTAAACACCTTATCTATGCGCTTAAACCCACCTTGTGATTTAAAAGCACCTGTCTCAAAGGTATCCTTCGTTAGAATATTTTCGTTAATTAGATGATTTTCTATCCGTTTCAGCCAGTCTAATTCCATCTTGCTAAAGTTATGATTCTTCTTAAGCTTTACAATAGCCTTTTGAATACGCTCCTTATGGCTAATAAGTGGGCTTCCTAATGCTTGCTGGCGAATAAGACTAATGATGTCTGCTGCAATCTCTTCATTTTTAAGCTCTGCCCACGCCGTATTAAGCTGTTTCTCTGTAAATTTATGCCTATCCAACTCTAGAATAAGGCTCTTTAGCCCTTCCCTAGTCAGTTCTTTTGGTCTTGTACAAACGATATTAAGGGCAGCTATTTGGTTCATGTTTTCTGTGATAAAGGTCTTGAACTCTTCTAGATAATCCTCTGGTTTCACACCTGAGCCATAGCCTCTACTATGTTCACGAATCTCATCAGCTTTATCTGAAATCACCACAGGGTGAGTGGCAAAATTAATGCTTTCCTTGAAAATCTCAAAGACTTCCTGAACATCTTTTAAGTATTTTTTAGCTTCATTAGGCTTCATTTCTCTAAGTTTCTCCATAAAAGTCTTAGGTGTTTGTCCTTCTGCTATACTTTTAAAGTGCTCTAATTGTTTGTCACTCATCTTTTTACTTTTACGTTGCAATTTTGCCACAATCATATCAATTTGATTTTTTAGCTTATCCTCTGTCTCAGCCACCTCTAAACCGTTCATCAAATCCTCAAAAGTTGCTGATTTACTTGCCACTACTGGTTTCATAGTACTTACTGCTTGTAAAGACTCATAAACACCTACTGGATCATAGATTTCAAAGTGAGTCTTCCCAATAGCTGGACATAAACGAGTGGCACGCCCTAGCATCTGTTCAAAGAGAATCCTTGATTTTACTCTTCTCATAAAGACTAAGGTATTAATCTCAGGTACATCTATCCCCGTAGTAAGCAAATCTACCGTTACAACAATATTAGGATATTTTTCATTCTTAAAACGCTTAATTGCCTCTAGTATCTTTTTCTTGTTGCCTCCACCTACTGAGCCCGTAATTTTCATAACAGCTTCGCTATCTACCCCATATCCTTCATAAATTTCTTTTAAAATTTTAACTATGGTGTCAGCATGGGCATCATCTACAGCAAAGATTAAGGTTTTTCCTTCTCCCTCTGGATTAATATCACTTGCAATCTCTTCTAGTACTGTGCGATTAAAATTCTCCGTAATGACTTGCTTATTAAACTTGTCCACATCAAATTTTAGTTCATCTTCTAGTGCATCACTATTAATGATTTCTCCTGTAGTTGGGTCATAAATAGGGACAACCTCGCCTTTTTCATAGCGAATCCCCTCTGTGCTAAGCTTAGTTTTAATAATATGGGGAGCATCATGGTCTACTAAATAACCTTCAATGACCGCTTCACGATAACTATAACTAAATACAGGTTTCCCAAATATTTGAGTCGTATGTAAAGCAGGTGTTGCTGTAAGTGCTACCTTTACTGCATCGAAGTATTCAATGACCGTACGGTATTTGCTCACATAATCTTCTTGATTACGATATAAAAGCTCATCCTCTCCCATTTCTTTATCTAGTATATAACCTCTATGGGCTTCATCTATTACTATTAAATCATAGTCAGAGATTGCAGGCATGCTATCAGATTCATTATACATAATACGCTTTACCATACTTTGTACCGTTGCTATGTGAACCTTCGTTTCCTTTTCAATCTCTTTCTCTTCTAATCCTTTAATATCATGTAACTCATCTAACGTCATTAACTCATCTATTTTTACTTCTTTAAAAACATCCTGTGCTTGTTCTCCTAAAGCTGTACGATCTACTAAAAACAAAACACGGTTGAATCGTTTACTTACAATCATCCTATAAATAAGCCCTAATAGTGTACGTGTCTTTCCTGTACCTGTTGCCATAGACAATAACACATTGTCTTGCCCTTCTATAATAGCCTGCTCAGCCGCTTCAATAGCTTTGATTTGATAAGGTCTTAAATTAAGTCCATCTTGGTCTCTTAGTAAATCATAGGAAGTATGCTGAAGCTTTTCATTTGCCTTTTCTATCTCTTTTTCTAATAATGCCATCATACCCTCAGGACTCATCCAGCCTTGCTGAGCCTTTGGAATATTGGAATTAATGCGGGTATCTAAAAACCATATTCCTGACTTAATTTCTAACTGCTTAAGATACTTTCTTCCATTGGTTGCAAAGAGAAAAGGAACTTTATATTCTCCCCAGTTATCAACAATGTAAGCCTTATCTTCTTCACGAATTTGCTTTGCATAGTCTCTGCATTGATAGTCGATAACAGAGGGAATATCTACGTGGTAGCGTTTGGCTTCTACAATGCCTACTAGCTTAGTCCCTACAAATAAGGCATAGTCTATATATCCTCTATCCCCTACTGTAGAATTAGTAGGCCATTCTGCAATAGCTAGATTTTTACCCTTTTGCGGTCTAGTTCCTTTTGAGTAACGAATCACTTTGGTATCTGCTTCCCATCCTACTTGTCTTAACTGCTCATCAATAAGATACCTGGTCTGCTTTTCATCAAGCTGTACTTTTGAAGCTGCCTCTCTTGCCCTTTTGCGTCGTTCTTCCTTTGGAGCAACGTCTCCTTCTAGTGCTACAAGGGTACTCTGCTTCATAAGGCGCTCAATCTCTGCTTCTTTTTCTGCAATGAGTGCTTTATAGTCTATGCTATGACTATGGTCTTCAGGCATGATAAAATAAGGGGTAACAAATTGATAGTCCCCATAAGCCTCCATAAACCATGCCCCTAGCTTAAAAGCAGCTTCTACAAGTATCCTTGCTTGCTGAATAGATTCATACCCATCATGTACAGCTTTGTTTCTATGAATACGAAGAATAAATAAGATATCTTCTATTTCTTGTGGCAGTAGCCCTTCCCCTTTAAGTACCTTGATTCGATTAGCATGTGTGTTCTCATTCTCTGGTGGCAAAATGCCATCTAAATCAAACATCATATTAACAAGCTTTTCTGCAAATAATCCTGCCTTAATCATGGATGTATTAGAATCTACAAACATATAATCTTCAGCATTTTCTCCAAGCTGTGCAAGTATTGGCCATTTTTCCTGTAAGAATGAAAAATTAGACATTCTTTTCCCCCTGCTCCTCTATTACTCATTTAAATTTTCTTAGATTCTTGTCTTATACCCATTATTCTATCATAAATGGTCTCTTTTTTCTTCTTAATAATAATGTATTCTTTATTCCTATATATTCCTTTTATTTATCCCATTCTTTTATAGCACTTAGAAACCTGAGCATAGTTGATAACAGATTTATCTACTATAACCTCAAAATAGCATCCTCTACAGTATGACTCATTTTTTATATACTACCTAGTAAGTTGATAACTTTCTGTAATCATTTTCTTAATATCCTCTTCTGGCACTGTACCATCTAAAATAATGGAATTCCAATGTTTTTTATTCAAGTGATAGCCTGGTACTACCGAAGTATAGACCCCACGCCAAAAGTCTCTCCACGCAGGATCACATTTCACATTCACCCATATGTATTTTTCCCTTCTAAAAATCCATGCAAAAACTTTCTTATTAGATTGATGCCGCATGACAATACAAGCACTTTTACCAAAGGGCTGGTCTTTGTAAACCTCTGGAAAGGTATTACAATACTCTATTATCTGTTTCTCTTCTGTCACACTCTTTCCCTCCTACTTCACCTCATAACAGTTAAAACAACTATATCCTGGGCTTTTAGTTTTCAATTATATTAATAATAAAATGCCAAGATATATTTTCACATAGCCAAACATTATTTTCTGATAGATAAAAAGTATATCCTGCTTCTATCATAGCCTTTGTATCAATCACTAAAACGATGGGCTTACCATGTCTTTTCCCTACATTAAAAGCGGTTTCTAATTCCTGTGATAAGTGAACATGCTGCCTATTCCCTTTTAAAATCCCCTTTATTTTGATAGATTCCATAAACCTAGTAGCTGTCCCATGATAAAGTATTGGAGGTGGTACTTGTTCTTTTAAGTTCACATCTACTTTTATTGAATGCCCTTGATTAGCTCGTATTTTAGTACCATCTTCATTATAGCTGTATCGTTTCTTATTATTTTCTACTACAATGCGATTTAGTATCTCTCTATTTATTATTTTTCCTGCTCTATTGATTCCGTTAATTAAATCCTCTACATTAGCCCATCCATTTTCATCTAAATGAATCCCTATACATTCTGGTTTATGGCGTAAAATAAGGCTAATAAACTTCCCTAATTCTTCGTCGCCTTTCATGGACATCCCCTCCATTGTTTTGTTTAATTAGATTATCTATTTATAACTTACCATAGTTGATATCTATTTTGATAACTTATTTTTGTTATTTTCTATATTTAGTTGATATATTTTATTTTTTTATTAGGGATTTGCCTTTTTCATCACATATAATAGAGTATAAAGCTAAAACAAATAACTTCCTGAAGCAGAATCACCACATCTGGATTCTGAGGAACTGACCGGGTCAGCCAAGTCTCAATC